>JADGGF010000006.1 GCA_019690055.1 Micromonosporaceae bacterium | reverse complement strand
GCCCTTATACCCGCCCGCTCCCGGCGCGGCCGCGCCACCGCCGTACCCGTCGGCACCCGGCGCCGTGCCACCGCCACCGGGCTGGGCGGGGGGATACGGCCCCCGTCCTGTCCCCATGAGCCCCGGTGGTCAGCCGCTCGCCGGGTTCGACCAGCGGTTGGTCGCCTACCTGTTGGACGGGCTGATCCTCGGCGCCATCAGCATGGTGTTCATCCTGCCGCTCTACTTCTGTCTCATCTTCCTGGTGGTGGCCCCGATCGCCACGGTCAACGGCGAGCCGGTCGATGACGCCACCGGAGCCCGGACGGCCCTCGGCGTGATCGGCGTCGTGTTCCTCATGCTGGCGCTGTCGTTGGTACTTATGTACATCTATGAGGTCGAGCTGGCGCTCCGGAACGGCGGACAGACGTACGGGAAGAAGATCGCCAAGATTCGGATCGTCCCGCTGGACCCGACCGAGACCCTCACCCGACGTCACCTGACCCTGCGCTTCTTCGCCACGTACGGCATGAACCTCGTGCCCGGGCTGGGGCTGGTGGACGGGCTGTTCCAGCTGTGGGACAAGCCATATCAGCAGTGCCTGCACGACAAGGCGGCCAAAACGGTGGTCGTTAGGCTCACCCCGTGAGCACGATCCCGCCTGGGTGGTACAAGGACCCGGCCGATCCCACGACCCAGCGGTGGTGGGACGGCGAGGGTTGGCTGGGCGACCCGATTCCGGCCGACGCGACGCCGCCCGACGGGCCGCCCGCGGTGACGGCGGCGCCCCCGGAGCCGTCGGTGGCGGCCGGGCCCGGCCCAGGGCTGCCCCCATCCGGGCGCACCGGTGCGGGCGCCACCGTCCCGACCGGCCCCGGCGTTCCGAGCGGCCCCGGCGTCCCGACCGCCTGGCCGATGAGCCACCGTCACCCGGTCGCGGTGCCCCGACCGTACGGGTTCCTGCTGGCCGGGGTGGGCGCGCGGTTCATGGCCCGGCTCGTCGATGCGCTCATGGTGCTGCTCCTCGCCGCGGTGGCGAACATCTGGTTCGCGATCGAGTTCTGGCGCAGTTTTCGGCCGCTGATCGCGTGGGCGATGAACCGGCCGGCCACCGTGGACACGATTCCGGCGAGCGCGGACCGGGCCGTCCAGATGATGGTCCTGATGGGCGTCGTGCTCACCGCGGTCTGGTTCGCCTACGAGGTGCCGGCGAGCGCCAACACGGGCCAGACCCTGGGCAAGCGCATCTTCGGGATCCGGGTGATGCGCGAAGAGAGCGACGAGCGGCTGGGCTTCGGGCGCTCATTCCGGCGCTGGTTCCGGCTGGCCTGGCCGACGCCGTTCTGGGTGGTCTGCTACGGGGTGCCCATCCTGTTGCAGGTCATCGACTGCCTCTTCCTCGTCCTCGATCGTCAGCGACGTCAGGCGCTGCATGATCGGATCGCGCAAACGGTGGTGGTCCAGGTGCCGCGTGACGGTCAGCTGACCACCCCGACGACCCCCGGTCCAGGCACCTCGGGTCACGCGCCCACGTCACCCTCGGGATCCACTGGAGAAGGCCATGCTGACTCGCGCTGATCTTGCTGCTCTGCCGGAGTACGTGCCCGGCCGGACCCTGCCGGGCGCCATCAAGCTCTCCTCGAACGAGGTGCCCTACGGGCCCCTGCCCGGGGTGGTCGAGTCCGTCACGCAGGCCATGGCCTCGGCGCATCGCTACCCCGACATGGCGGTGGTGACGCTGCGCGAGCGGCTCGCCCAGCGACTCGGGGTGAGCCCGGACCGGATCGCCACCGGCTGCGGCTCGGTCGCCCTGGCCGAGCACCTCGCCACGGTCACCTGCCGGGACGGCGACGAGATCCTCTTCGCCTGGCGGTCGTTCGAGGCGTACCCGATCCTTACCGCCACGGCCGGGGCGGTGGCCGTACGGGTGCCGAACACCCCCGCGCACGGGCACGACCTGCCGGCCATGGCGGCCGCGATCACCGAGCGCACGCGCCTGATCTTCGTGTGCAACCCCAACAACCCGACGGGGACGGCCGTGCGGCGCGACGAGCTCGCCAAGTTCCTCGACGCGGTCCCCTCCGATGTGCTGGTCGTGCTCGACGAGGCGTACCGCGAGTTCGTCACTGACGACGCGGTGCCGGACGGCCTGGCCGCCTTTGGGGACCGGCCCAACGTGGTGGTGCTGCGCACCATGTCCAAGGCATGGGGGCTGGCCGGCCTGCGCGTGGGCTACCTGGTCGCCTCGCCCGAGGTGGCCGCGACCGTGCGGAAGGTCGTCACCCCGTTCTCGGTCTCGGGGCTCGCCCAGGCCGCGGCGGTGGCCGCGCTCGAGGCCGAGGAGGAGATGCGTCGTCGCGTGCAGCTCGTGATCGCGGAGCGGGAGCGGGTGGCGTCGGCCGTACGGTCGCTGCTGCCCGAGGTTCCGCCCACCCAGGCCAACTTCGTCTGGCTCCCGCTGTCCGGCGACCGGGCCACCGCGTTCGCGGCCGCCTGCGAGGCGGGTGGGGTCCTCGTGCGCCCGTTCGCGGGCGACGGGGTGCGGGTGAGCATCGGCACGCCGGAGGAGAACGACGCCTTCCTCGCCATCGCGCACACGTTCTTCTCGGCCGGCTGATGTCGTTTCCCGGCCGGGATGTTGTTCTTCCCGGCCGGGATGTTGTTCTCGCCGGCCCGGGTGATGGTGCGGGCGAGGGGCTAGACGGAGGCGCAGGCGGCGAACTTGCCCGGCCACTGCGGCAGCTTCGTCAGCGGGTACAGCTCGACGAGGGCGATCGGGCGCGGTCCGAAGTAGTACGCCTGGTCGTCGGCCGTGGGCGAGGCGCCCTTGTTGATCCGCTCGAGAGCCAGGTACGTGCCCGTGCCGGTCGGGTAGACGTGGCCCGGTTCCCAGTTCTCGCCCTGCGCGGCGGCACACCCGACGGCGGCGAGGCGCCCGGTGGCCGGGCTGAGCGCGAGCACGGTCCGTTGGTCGGTAAGCAGGTAGACGCCCGCCGAGTCGGCGGAGATCAGGCGGCCGCGCCCCTGCCAGCTCCACAGGGGTTCGGGGTCGGTGAGCCGGCGGGCAGCCACGCCGATCCCGGTCTGGTAGATCACCCGTTCCCCGGCGAGCTGGGCGCCCCGTTCGAGGTCGGGGACGCTGGTCAGGCTGGCGTCGGCGCCGAGCAGCCAGGTCTTGAAGTTCACGGTGATGACCCGGCACTCGCTCCGGCTGGCCTGGCAGAGCCCGGGGGCGGGCCTCACCTCGGGGTCGGGTGAGGTCCACGCGCCTCGCTCGACGCCCGTGGCGGCGTCGTAGAACGTGAGTTTCGCCTCGTGGCAGGCGGGCACCGCGACGAGGCCGGCGCCCGTCCACACGGCCGGCTCGCACGGCGCGATGAGGTCGCGCTGCCAGAGCCGGGTACCGGTCCGAGCATCGATGCCGATGAGCTGACGGGGCGCCGACACGATCAGCACCGTCCCGTTGTTGATCGCGGCGGTGACCAGGGAGCGCGGCGTGTAGACCACCGACGCGCCCGTGCGGCGGCCGTCGTAGCTGCGGGACTCCGCGATCGGCGCGCTGTCCCGCCACGAGATGACCCCCCGCCGAGCATCGATGGCGATGATTTCGCCGTCGGACCACTGGCTCACCACGACGATCCCGCTGCTCGTCGTCGCCAGGATGAGGCCGACGACCTGGGCCGGCCAGCGGCGGAAGGACCAGTAGGGGGTGGTCTCGTAGCGGATGCCGACCGGGGCGTCGGACCAGACCCGGTATTTCTCCGCATAGACCCGGATCCGGCCCTCCACGACCAGGGGGGCCGCGCGGAGCTCGCTGAACGGCCGTTCGTCGGTGATGACCTGCACCTCGGGGTAGGGCACCGTCGGCGTCTCGAGCATCTCCTGGGGCGCGAACACCTGGTAGGCGACCGCCCCGCTGGCCGCGAGCAGGGCCAGCACGCCGACGCTGGCCAGCGTCCAGCGCAGCCACCGCCGTCGGGCCGGGGTGGCCGGCACCGCCTGGCGTTCTCCGGCCGGCTTCGGTGGCTCCACTCGCGTCATCGGCACCTCCAGGTCCCGCAGCGTACCGGGACCCGCGGTCGGGCGACGGAGGGGAACGGGGCGACGCTACCCGGCGGCCGGGCGATCGCGGTCGGCTTCATCGAATCCCGTCCGGCGTGAGATCACATCGAGGAGTTCCAGGTCGGCCACCGTGTCGACCAACCGGGCCGAGGTGAACGCGATCCAGAGCGGTCGCGGGGCGTCGCGGGCCGCGCGTACGGCCTCCACCAGGCCCACCGGATCGGCGGTCGCCAGCCGTTCGGCGACCGCGCTGACCCCGGCTCCGGAGGCGGCCGACAGGCAGGCGGCGAGGACGTTGAGCGCGCCGTGATGGGCGAAGCCGGTCTCGTGGTCGCTGTGGCGCAGCGCCTTGGTCACCCCCGCGCAGATCGTGAACCGCAGCCCCCGGTCCCGGCAGGCGCAGATGACCCCGGCCAGCACCATCGGCGGCGGAAAGAGCTCGCTGGCCAACCCACCGATCCGAAACGTCGCCGCCGGCCCGTCCGGCCCGAGCCGGCTCTGGGCGAGGAGGTCAAGCGCGTCGATGAGGCCACCGGTCAGTGGAATCTCTGCGTGCACCGCCGTCCCCGGGAGGCTGCCCGCGGCCGCCAGCAGTCGCCGGACCCCGGGCACCGGGTCCTCGCCCCGCTTGGCGACCGCCACCTCCACCCGCTGCACGACGGCGCCGGCCTCGCGCAGCACCGCGACCGTACCGCCCAGCCGGTCCAGCCCGGTGTCCGCCATGACCGCCACGCGCAGCCCCGCCACCACCCCGGCCCGCACCAGCAGCGGTGCCGCCGAGGCCCGGACGACGAGCAGGCCGACGACGTCGCCGTACCAGGCCGCCAGGTGTCGTCGGTGCTCCCCAACCGCCTCGATCAAGCGCTGATCTTCATCGATATCCGTCGTTCCGTCGTCCACGAGATGGGCGAGCAACGCCGGTGCGGTGGCCACGATCACCGACGATATCGCCGCGGCCGCGCGTCGTGGCGTCACTGATGTGTCACTGGGGGGACACAGACGGTGTTACCCGGGGGTACACGAGGGCGACGGCGACCGCAGCCAGGCCCTCGCCCCGGCCGGTGAAGCCGAGCCCGTCCGTGGTTGTACCGGACACGGTCACCGGAGCGCCCACCGCCTGGGAGAGCGCCTGTTGCGCCTCGTCGCGCCGCGGGCCGATGCGCGGCGCCTTGCCGATCACCTGAACCGACACGTTGCCGATCTCAAAGCCGGCCTGACGGACCATCTCCGCGATGGCCCGCAGCAGAATGGTGCCGGCCGCGCCGGCCCACTCCGGCCGGTCGGTGCCGATCGTGGAGCCGAGGTCGCCCAGGCCGGCCGCGGAGAGCAGCGCGTCGCAGGCGGCGTGGGCCGCGACATCGCCGTCCGAGTGACCCGCCAGCCCGGGAACATCCGGCCAGAGCAGCCCGGCCACCCAGCAGGGGCGGTCGGGGGAGAATGCGTGCACGTCGGTTCCGACGCCGACCCGGGGTAGGCTCACGACCCCTGAGCATAGGGACCGCCGCGACGTCACGGCTGGGCGAGCGTACGGGCGGGCTCGGCGGCGAGGAGCTCGGCGGTCGCGAGGTCCGCCGGGTTGGTGATCTTCATGGCGGCCGCCGACCCGGGCACGCAGAACACCCGAGCCCCGATGCGTTCGACCAGGGCGGCGTCGTCGGTGGCCGGCAGCGCACCGTCGGGGGACCGCGCCGCCCGGTGGGCCTGCTCGAGGACGCTCCGGCGGAAGCCCTGCGGGGTCTGCACGGCGCGCAGCGTGGCCCGCTCCGGCGTCGCGGTGACGTAGCCGTCGCCGTCGACCTGCTTGATCGTGTCGACGACCGGCAACACGGGGATCACGGCGTCATGCCCGTCGCGTACGGCCGCGGCGACGCGCTCGACCAGATCGGGCGGGGCGAACGCCCGCGCGGCGTCGTGGACCAGGACGATGGGGTAGGGGTCGGGCAGCGCCCACAACGCGGCCGCCACCGACTCCTGCCGCGTCGGTCCGCCGTCGACCACGTGCAGGGGCACGTCGGTGACCGGCGCGAGGTCGGCCGCGACATCAGCGGCCGTGCCGGTCGGCGCCGCCACCACGATGCAGGCGACGCTGGGGGCGGCCGCCAATCGCCGTACAGTGTGGGTCAGCAGTGTCGCCCCGGCCACCTCGCGCAGCGCCTTGGGGGCTCCGGGCCCGAGGCGGGTACCGAGACCGGCCGCCGGAACAAGAACCGCGACGTCACCCGGTCGCAGCTCTGGTCCAGGACGCGGGTACACGGAGCCTGGGCTTAGCTGCTGTGGGGTCACGTCGCGGTCCCGACGAGTTCACCCGGTGATCGTGACGACCGGGCCACGTCTTGTATCTCGGCCCTACGCCTCGGCGAGCACCTTGTCCAGCAGGATCTCTGCCTCGTCCTTGGTGCTCTTCTCGGCGAGGGCCACCTCACCGACGAGGATGTCGCGGGCCTTGGCGAGCATGCGCTTTTCACCGGCGGACAGGCCGCGCTCACGCTCCCGGCGCCAGAGATCGCGGACGACCTCCGCCACCTTCAGCGGGTTGCCGGAGGCGAGCTTCTCGAGGTTCGCCTTGTAGCGCCGCGACCAGTTGGTCGGTTCCTCGGTGTGGGGAGCACGTAGAACATCGAAGACCTTGGAAAGACCCTCCTCTCCGACGACCTCCCGGACACCGACCATGTCCACGTTGTCCGCGGGCACCCTGACGGTCAGGTCACCCTGGGCGACCCGGAGCACCAGGTACTCCTTGGGTTCACCCTTGATGACCCGAGTCTCGATCGCCTCGATGAGTGCGGCCCCGTGGTGGGGGTAAACAACGGTTTCGCCGACACTGAAAGCCATACGTTCGAAACCCACTTCCGCGATGCGTGCGAGCGGAGCTGAATGCCCGTCCGCGATGCGTGCGTGCGGGACCGGAAGGCCCGGCCGCAATGCTTGCGAGCGAACCTGAAGGTCCGTCCGTGTGGCTAGCCTAACACGCCCGGTCCGCATCGTCGCCCCGGCCGTGGGGACATATGCGCAGGTCAGATGCCCTGTGGGCGGATTGCCCGTAAAGATGACATGAGTGATTCACGAGGCATTGGCCCGGGCTGGTGGGGTCACCGGGCCCGGGTGCGTTCGCGGCCCGGGGTGTCTTTCGAGGGATCGGGGCCGGCGTCCCGAGGGACGACGACACGCCCGACGAGGCACGGACTGCGGGAAGGCTATGGCGGTGACACCGCTGATGCGCAACAGTAGGAAGACGGCGAACCGGGAGCCGGCACGGCGTGGGCGCGCCGGTATGCAGGCAAGGGGGCGCAGGGGATGGGCGATCTCCGACCCGGAAATGGCGGCGGCACGCCGCCCGACGATGGCGCCTACCCGGACCTGCCCGATCTGCCGCCCGAGTGGGGCACCATCATCATCCCCGACGACCCGGCCGAGCTCGCGGCCGAGGCGGACGAGGTGCGGCGCGAGTTGCGCCGGCAGGCGTGGCGGAACCGGCTGCGGGCGTTGGTCGGCCTGGGCCCGCGCCGCCGTGGCGACCCGTCGCTGGGCGTCCCGCTCGTGATCATGTCGGTGGCGGTCGTCACCACCCTGCTCAGCCTGTTCGTGGTCACGTGGGACCACAATCGAGCCACCACCACCCCGGTGGGTCCCGACGCGGCGCTGCAGGAGACGGCCGTACCGCTGCCGGCCGTCACGCTCACCGACGCCGCCGGCTCGCGGGTGCGGCTGGGGGACGTCCTGCCCGCCCTCCTGCTGATGGTGGAGGGCTGTGACTGCGGCGAGCTGATCGCCGACATCGCGGCGGCCGCGCCGAAGCTCGTCACGGTCGTTCCGGTGAGCGAACAGGCCGCGTGCGCGGTCGGCACCGAGAAGAACGTACGCTGCCTGGCCGACCCCGCTGGCGTCGTCACCGGGCGATTCCCGGCGCCGGCCGATGTCGCGCCAACCCCCACCGTCGATCCGTCCCCGCCGCCGAGCCCCGACGCGACGGCTGGTGAGGTCTCGCCCACCCCGTCCGCGTCGGCGCTACCGCCGCCGACCGCCGTGGCCGTCCCCGTGGATGGCAACGGGGTCGCCCACGAACCGATCGTCGTCACCTCGGTCCGTGACGTGAGCGCCGCGCTCGCCGCGCTCGCGACCAGCGACTGAGCGTCGAACCGCGCCGGGTGACGACCCGGCGAGCGGGCCGTCGTTGGCGTGAATCGTGTCACACTCGTCGTTATGGCCCCCGCGCGGCCGCGCAACGATCTGCGGCAGTACGAACTGCTCGCGGATGAGTGGTGGCGGCCGTCGGGCGCGTTCGCCATGCTCCACTGGATCGCGGCGGCGCGGGCCGCGCTCATACCGCCGGCCACCCGTCCGGACGCGGTGCTCCTCGATCTCGGCTGCGGCGCCGGATTGCTCGCTCCGCACGTGGCCCGACTCGGTTATCGGCACGTGGGTGTCGATCTGGTCGCTGCGTCGTTGGACCTGGCGCGACGACATGGCGTCGCGCCCGTACGGGCCGACGTCCATCGTCTCCCATATACAAGTGAATCTGTGGATGTCGTGAGTGCCGGGGAGATCCTCGAGCACGTCCCCGATCCGTCCACTGTGCTGAGTGAAGCCTGCCGGGTGCTGCGGCCCGGCGGCCTGCTCGTACTGGACACCATCAACGACACGCGACGAGCCCGCTTCGTCGCCGTGACCGTGGCGGAACGGATTCCGGGCCTGGCTCCCCCAGGTATTCATGATCCACGATTGTTTGTGGCGCCGGAGGTGCTGCGGGACGCCTGCGCCCCGCACGGCGTACGGCTGTCCGTCCGCGGCATCCGACCCGCGGCCGGGGCGCTCGTGCGGTGGCTGCTCACCCGGCGCGGCACCGTGCCGATCGTGCCGACCGGCTCGACGGCGGTCCTCTACCAGGCTTGGGGCATCAAGGAGGCTCGATGACGACGACCATCCCATCGACTCGGAGCCCGGACCATCGGGTCGCCGCGACGGTCGCCAGCATCGGGGTCGCCCACCCGCCGTCGGCCACCCAGGAGGAGCTGTGGGATGGCTTCTTCGCCGCCCACTACGCCGGCGTCGCCCCTGGGCTCGCCAAGCGCATCTTCACCAACTCGGGGGTGCGGCGCCGACACGGAGTGGTGAACCCGCTGGTGGAGGACCCGTCGGGTTGGAGCACGGCGGAGCGGATGCGCCGGTACCTCGTGGAGGCGCTGCCGTTGGGCAAGGACGCGCTCGCCAGTGCGTTGGCCCGGGCCGGCGTCGCCGCCACCGACGTGGGGATGCTGGTCGTCTGCTCCTGCACCGGGTACGCCACGCCGGGCCTGGACATCCTGTTGGCCCGGGACCTGGCGATGGCCACCGACCTGCGTCGCGTCCTCATCGGGCACATGGGCTGCTACGCCGCCCTGCCGGGGCTCGGGGTCGCGGCCGACTTCGTGGCGCAGCACGAACGCCCAGCCGTGCTGCTCTGTGTCGAGCTCCCGAGCCTGCACGTGCAGCCCTCCGAGCGGGATGTGCAGCAGGTCGTCGCGCACGCGCTCTTCTCGGACGCGGCCGCCGCGGTGGTTCTCGTGCCGAACGGGTCCGGGCCGCGAGTGGTCCGGGTGGTGGCCCGGACGGACCCGACCACCGCCGACCACATGACCTGGCACATCACTGACCTGGGGTTCCGCATGGGACTGTCGCCGGAGGTGCCGGACGCCCTCGCCCGGCAGGTGGAGCCGGCGGTCGGCGACCTGCTCGGTCCGTCGGGATTGGACACGACGGAGGTATCCGCGTGGGCCGTGCATCCCGGCGGTCCGCGCATTCTCGAGGTCGTGGCGCAACGGCTCGCCCTGCCCGGCGACGCGCTGGCGTCGTCGACGAAGGTGCTGGCCGAGCACGGCAACTGCTCGTCGGCCACGGTGCTGCTCGTGCTCGACGACCTGCTGCGTCGCTCGGGTGGCCTGCGGGGCCCGGGCGTGGCGATGGCCTTCGGACCCGGCCTGACGTTGTACGCCGCCCTCCTCGCCTGACCGCTCGCCTCCCGGCCCCGGCGGTCTGTGACGCCGGGGACATGTGATGGGTCCTGGCACGGCCGGATTACGCCACCACTACGCTGATGGCCGTCCGGCAACGGCTTTCCCGGCCGGACGAGCAATACGGTCGGACGATCGAGGAGGCCACGTGACCGCCAGCCGTACCAGTCGCCGCCCCGGTGACCGCCCGCGGATGCGCCCGCGGCTCGCCATGGCCGCCGCTGCGGTCGGCGTCGGTGCGGTCCTGGCCCTCGCCGGCTGCTCGGCGGGGCAGATCACCCAGACCGCGACTCAGGTGCCCCCGGTCGTGGGGGTCAACCTGGACGCGGGTGACATCGCCCTGCGTAACCTGGTGATCGCGTACAACGGGCCCGAGGGCTACCCCGCCGGCAGCGACGCCCCGCTGGTGGTCCGGCTGTTCAACAACGGCCACGAGCCGGTCACGCTCGTCGGGGTCAGCACGGACAAGGCGGAGGCGGTCGTCCTGACCGGCGCGCCCACGGTGGTCTCGCCCACGGGGTCGGCGACGCAGCCGCCGGCACCCGAGCCCACCGCGTCGCCGACTGAGGAGGCCTCGCCGGCTCCGACCGACACGGCCGAGCCGACGGCGACCCCGACCGCGACGCCCACGCCGACGCCGACCACCCAGCGGCCGACGGGCGAGCCCGTGTCGGTGACCATCCCGCCGCAGTCGTACGTCCTGCTCGTCCCCGGGGAGAGCGACAGCGGTCACCTGGTGCTGGTCGGCCTGCGGGAGGCCATCATTCCGGGCGAGTCCGTCAACGTGACGTTCACCTTCTCCGACGGCACGACGGTGGTGGCGCCGGTTCCGCTGGCGCCGCCGGTCACCGCTGTGCCGCGCGCCACCCCGGTGGTCGATCCCGGTCACAACGAGGGCCACTGACGCGACGGTGTGGGGCCGGCGCCGTCGCGCGCTGGGCGCGTCGGTCCGGCTCTGACGGCGGGCCGGGTTAGCCTCGCCCGGTGACGGTCGGATCGAAGGGCCCCAGCCGCGCGACCAGCACCGCCGGCCGGGCGAGCGCGGCCAGCGGCCGGGCGAGCCGGACGACGTACGAGTGCGAGGTCTGCGGGCACACCACGCCCAAGTGGGTCGGTCGCTGTCCGGGCTGCGACGCCTGGGGCTCGATCGTGGAGGCGGCGGCGACGCCGGTGGCGCTGCGGACGGTCGCGCCCCGCCGGCCGGCCGAGCCGGCCCGGCCGATCGCGACCGTCGATCTGGAGGCGGCCCGGGCGCGACCGACCGGAGTCAGTGAGCTCGACCGCGTGCTGGGCGGCGGGCTGGTGCCGGGCGGCGTGGTGTTGCTCGCGGGCGAGCCGGGGGTCGGCAAATCGACGCTGCTGCTCGACGTTGCCCAGCACTGGGCCGCCAGCGCCGCGGCCGAGGCGGGTCCGGCGCTGGTGGTCAGCGGTGAGGAGTCGGCGGCTCAGGTACGGCTGCGGGCCGAGCGCATCGGCGCGCTGCACGAGCGGCTCTACCTGGCGGCCGAGACCGATCTCGCCGCCGTGCTCGGCCATCTGGACGACGTTCGGCCCGGGTTGCTCGTGCTCGATTCGGTGCAGACGTTCTCGGCCCCCGGCGTGGACGGTGTGCCGGGAGGGGTGACGCAGGTCCGGGCGGTGGCGGCGGCGATCGTGGCCGTGGCGAAGGAACGGTCGATCGCGACCGTGCTGGTCGGCCACGTCACCAAGGACGGTCAGGTCGCCGGTCCCCGGGTGCTGGAGCACCTGGTCGACGTGGTGCTGCAGTTCGAGGGCGACAAGTTCTCCTCGCTGCGCATGGTGCGGGGGTTGAAGAACCGGTTCGGGGCAGCCGACGAAGTGGGATGCTTCGAGATGCATGAGCGCGGGTTGGTGAGCCTGCCCGACCCGTCGGGGCTCTTCCTCACGCGCTACGACGAGCGGGTGCCCGGCACGTGTGCCGCGGTCGCGATGGAGGGTCGGCGGGCCCTCGTCACCGAGGTGCAGGCGTTGGTCGGTGCCCAGGTCGCCGGTTCGCCGCGGCGAACGGTGAGCGGTCTGGACTCAGCCCGTCTGTCGATGGTCCTGGCCGTGCTGCAGAGCCGCTCCGGGCTGCGACTGCACGAACGCGAGGTCTTCGCCGCCACCGTCGGGGGGATCCGGGTCGTCGAGCCGGCCGCCGACCTCGCGTTGGCCCTCTCGGTCGCCTCGGCCTGCAACGACCTGCCGCTGGCCGCCGACCTCGTGGCGATCGGTGAGGTGGGCCTGACCGGGGAGATCCGGCGCGTCGGCGCGGTGCCGCGCCGGCTGGCCGAGGCGGCCCGGCTCGGCTTCCGTTTCGCGCTGGTGCCGCCCGGCTGCGGGCCGGCGGCCACGAGCGAGCTGCCGGCGGGCATGACGGTGCTTGAGGTGCCGACCGTCCGCGCCGCCCTGCACGCCGCCGTGTCGCACTCATCCGCCGCCGACTGAGCGTCGTCGAGTGTATCGATGAGTGAAGCCGTGTCGCGGAGTCGGACTAGGCCGGGGACGTCCGGATGACCACCTGCACGGGTTGGCTGAACTTGGTGTCCAGGCGCGCGACCAGGGTGTAGGTGTCGGCGTCGGGTTTCGCCTGGTCGGACGGTTCGCACGAGGTGGTGTCGTTGCCCGTCCGACTACGGTATCCGTTCCAGTAAATATCGAATTTCTTTACAAAATCGGGCGGCAGCGTCTCGTTGAAGTGGTAGTCCGGGCCGTAGACCTGCTCGTCCCGGCAGTCGTCGGACGACCAGGCGACCGTCCCGTCGGCCCGACGCAGTTGGAGCTCCTGGGGGATGCTGCCGATGTCGCGAACGCAGCTCCGGTTGGAAATATTCTTGATCGTTAGGGTAAAGGTGGCGCCCTGACCGACGACCAAGGTGGTCTGCGAGACGCTCGCGGTGAGCTCGATCTCGTCGTCGGTGCACGGGCCGGTCGGGTCGCTCACCGGCAGCGTGAACGCGGTCGGGGTGGGGGACAGCGTGGGAGACGGCGAGGTCGTCGGGGTTGTCGTGGCGGTCGGGCTCGGCGATTCGCTCGTCTGGCTGGCCGGGTCCGGGCTGAGCTGCTCGTCGGCATCCGATCCCCGGGTGCAGGCGTACACGATCCCGACCACGATGAGCACGAGGGCACCCAGCACGAGCAGCCGGCGTCGCCAGTAGACAGCGGCCGGCAACGGACCGACGGTCAGCCGCACGGTTGTTCACCGTATCGGCAATCGCCGGCCCTTTGCCGTATGCCGCGCCGGTTCACGGCCGTCGTGATCTCTACAGGTAGACCTTCCGCTGGTAGACGGCGTGGGCCCCCGCGACGCGGTCCAGGAACAGCAGCCCTCCACAGTGGTCGATCTCATGCTGGAGCGCCCGGGCCTCGAAGGCGTCGGTGGTGATCTCGACCCGTTCGCCGGTGCCCGCCACCTCGCCCGCGACCGTGAGCCGGCCGGCGCGGCGTACGTCGCCGGTCAGGTCCGGCACCGACATGCAGCCCTCGCGGCCCACCTTCCACTGCGAGGCGGCCACCACCGTGGCGTTGCAGAGCACGATGAGCCCGTGGCACGTCCGGGTCTTCGGATGACCGGTCACGTCGACGACGAACACGTGGGCGGGTACGCCGATCTGGACCGCCGCCAGGCCGACGCACCCCGGCGAGACCCGCATGGTCGCCACCAGGTCGGCGGCGAGATCGACCACCGCCGTCGGGTCGACCGGCTCGGCCGGGGCGCTGAGCACAGCGGCGGGAGCCCGGACCACCGGGCGCACCCGGCCCCCGTCGTACCGAATCTCGCCGACCGGCTGCTGGCTCGCCGGGTTCACAGCACGTCCGTCTCGGCCGGCGACAGGGAAGCCTCGACATTCAGGTCGGCGGCGAGCCGGCGCACCTGGGCCGCGAGTCCATCGATGTCCACTGTGGTGGGAAGATCCACCTCGGCGACGAGCATGTACAGGCCGTCCGCCAACCGGGTGGTGAGGTCGGTGATGTTCCCGCCCACGTCGGCGAGCAGCCGCGTCACCGCGGCCACGATGCCCAGCCGGTCCGCCCCGTACAGCCGCAGCACGTAATGCCCACCGATCGGCGCCGGCGGCCCGTCGGTCGTCACCTCGCTGACCGACACGATGAGCCCCTCGGCGGACAGCGGGGCCAGCGCCGGCTCCACCTCGGTCGACGGGACCTGGCCGGCGCAGACCAGGGTCATCGCGAAGTGGCCCCGCAACCGGGTCATCGTCGAGTCCGTGAGGTTGAGTCCCAGACCGGCGAGCACCGACGATACGTCGGCGATGATGCCGGGCCGGTCCCGGCCGATGACCGTGATCGCGTACTCGTGCATTCGCCTGTCCTCGCGTCCTGGTCTGGGCGTGCGGTCGGCCGGATCCTACGTGGGCGACCGTCGCCGGCGTGGGTGCCGCGGGCTGGCATGATCCCGCTCATGTCCACCCCATCGCTCGTCGACCGTGCGCGGACCGGCCGGCCGGTCGACCCGCCGGACCCGGCGGATGCCGCGTGGCTGGTGGAGCGGGTGGTGGGCTGGTACGACACGGCCGCCCGTGACCTGCCGTGGCGACGGCCCGGCACCACCGCCTGGGGAGTGCTGGTCAGCGAGGTCATGCTGCAGCAGACGCCGGTCGCTCGGGTGACGCCGGTCTACGAGGAGTGGCTGCGCCGCTGGCCCGAGCCCGGACACCTGGCCCGCGAGCCGGCCGGCGAGGCGATTCGGGCCTGGGGTCGGCTCGGCTATCCGCGCCGAGCACTGCGCCTGCACGAGTGCGCCACGGTGATCGAGCAGCGGTACGGCGGCGTGGTGCCGCGGGACGTGGCGGACCTGCTCACGCTGCCCGGGATCGGTGCGTACACGGCGCGGGCCGTGGCGGCCTTCGCCTACGGGGCCCGGGAACCGGTGGTGGACACCAACGTGCGCCGGCTGGTGGCGCGCGCCTGGCGCGGACGGGCCGACGGCGGCGCAGCGACCACGGCCGCCGACCTCACCCGGGTCGCGGCGCTGTTGCCGACCGAACCGACCCGGGCGGCCCGCGCCAGCGCTGCCCTCATGGAACTCGGCGCGCTGGTCTGCATCGCCCGGCAGCCGGCCTGCCCGCGCTGTCCCCTCGCTCAGGACTGCGCCTGGCTGCGGGCCGGGCGCCCCGAGGCGGCCGAGCCCCGGGTCGGTCAGCGGTACGCGGGTACCGACCGGCAGGCCCGCGGCGTGCTGCTCGCCCTCTGTCGGGACAACCCTGACGGGGTGGCGGCCCGGAGGCTGGTCTCGGCCTGGCCCGATCCGGTCCAGGCACGGCGGGCGCTGACCGGCCTGCTCAACGACGGGCTCGTCGTTCGGGTCGGGCGCGGCCGGTACGGGCTGCCCGGGTTCGAGGGTGAACGTACGACCTCGCCGCCTGCCCCGGCGCCGCGAGCCGTGGCCTCGCGCGGGGACACCACGCGTGGCGCCAGACCGTTACCATCCGTGAGGTGATCCCCCCGGCCCGGCGGTCGGCTGCCGGGCGACCCCTGGTCGTCCTCGCCCTCGCCGTAACGACCGTCCTGGCGACCGCCTGCGCCGCGCCGCCGCAAGAGACGGGGCCGCCCACCGGCAGCCGCATCGACGGCCCGGAGTGGTCGCAGGGACCGCTGACGGAGCCGAGGCGCGCGCCCAAGCCGGGGGAGCTCGAGTGGTACCTCGACAGGCTCCCGGGCTTTGATCCGGCGCCGACACCCGAGCCGGTCTGGCTGTCGCGCTACGAAGGGCAGACGGCCCTCGTTGGCGCCATCCCGACCTCCCAGCCGGTCGCGTTCCTCACGATCGACGACGGGGCGGTCCGCCACCCCATGGCGTTGGAGCTGATCCAGGCGGCGAAGGTGCCGGTCACGCTGTTCCTGACCACCAACTACGTCACCGGCAATGAGGCCTGGTTCGCCGCGCTGCGCGACACGGGGTACGTGACCATCCAGAACCACACGGTCTCGCACCCCAACCTGAAGACCGGCGGCTACGAGGTCGCCCGGGACCAGCTCTGCGCCGCCAACGACCGGCTGGCCGCCGCGTTCGGGCAGCGGCCGACGTACTTCCGTCCGCCGTACGGCGAGTACGACGGCACCACCCTCGCGGCGGCGTGGGCCTGCGGGCTGCAGGCCGGGTTCCACTGGCGGGAGACGGTCGACGCGGGCACGGTCTACTACCAGCGCGACCACGGCCGGATCCACGCCGGCGACATCATCCTCATGCATTTCCGGCCGGCGTTCCCTGACGACTTCGTCGCGGCCCTGCAGGCGATCAAGAACTCCGGCCTCGTCCCGGCCAGGCTCGAGGACTACGTCCGCGTGGGCGAAGGCATGCCGCCGCCCCCACCGCCCGAACCCTGACCCGTACGACTCGCTAAACCCCGAACTACTCAGGGCCCGAGGGCCGTGCGAGCGACGAAGGAAGCGCAAGCCTCACGAGGAGCCGGGCTCGCCCGAGCGCAGGCGAGGGCAATCGGGCAAAGCGAGCACCAGAACTAAGGCCCCCGCCCGATGGAGGGCGGGGGCCTTAGTACGGACCGTACAGTCGCCTGGCTCAGGCGGCGCCGGATTCGGTGCCGGCGTCCGCGGAGGTACCGAGGCTGGCCGGCAGCGAGTCGGGCACCTGCCCGCCCGCGTCGGCCCCCCGGAAGACGAGCTTGGTGGTCTCGTAGTTCTCCGGGTCGCCGTCGGTGTCGACCACCACGATCTGGCCAGGGCGCAACTCGTTGAAGAGGATCCGCTCCGACAGCGCGTCCTCGATCTCGCGCTGGATGGTGCGGCGCAGTGGCCGGGCGCCCATCACCGGGTCCCAACCCTTCTTCGCGAGCCACTTCTTGGCGTTGGTGGTCAGCTCGAGGCCCATGTCCTTGTTGCGGAGCTGGGTCTCGATCCGGGCCACCATCAGGTCCACGATTCGCAGGATCTGGTCCTGGGTCAGCTGGTGGAAGACGATGGTGTCGTCGATCCGGTTGAGGAACTCCGGGCGGAAGTGCTGCTTCAGCTCGTCGTTGACCTTCTGCTTCATCCGCTCGTAGTTCGACTCGGTGTCGTTGGTGCCCTGGAAGCCCAGCGTCACCGCCTTGGCCACGTCCCGCGTGCCGAGGTTGGTGGTCAGGATGATCACCGTGTTCTTGAAGTCCACGATGCGGCCCTGACCGTCGGTGAGACGGCCGTCCTCGAGGATCTGCAGCAGCGTGTTGAACACGTCCGCGTGCGCCTTCTCGATCTCGTCGAAGAGCACCACGGAGAACGGCCGGCGGCGCACCTTCTCGGTGAGCTGGCCGCCCTCGTCGTAGCCGACGTAGCCGGGCGGGGCGCCGACCAGCCGGGACACGGTGTACCGGTCGTGGAACTCCGACATGTCGAGCTGGATCAGCGCGTCCTCGCTGCCGAAGAGGAACTCGGCCAGCGCCTTGGACAGCTCGCTCTTTCCGACGCCGGACGGGCCGGCGAAGATGAACGAGCCCGAGGGCCGCTTGGGGTCCTTGAGACCCGCGCGGGTGCGCCGGATCGCCATGGAGACCGCCTTGACCGCGTCCTCCTGGCCGATGATCCGCTTGTGCAGCTCCTCCTCCATGCGCAGCAGGCGGGAGGTCTCCTCCTCGGTGAGCTTGTAGACCGGGATACCGGTCCAGTTCGCCAGCACCTCGGCGATCTGCTCGTCGTCGACCTCGCTGACCACGTCGAGGTCGCCGGCCTTCCACTCCTTCTCCCGCTGGGCCTTCTGCGCCAGCAGGGTCTTCTCCGTGTCGCGCAGCTGCGCGGCCCGCTCGAAGTCCTGGGCGTCGATGGCCGATTCCTTGTCCCGGCGGACCTGGGCGATCTTCTCGTCGAACTCGCGCAGGTCCGGCGGCGCGGTCATCCGCCGGATCCGCATGCGGGCGCCGGCCTCGTCGATGAGATCGATCGCCTTGTCCGGCAGGAACCGGTCGGAGATGTAGCGGTCGGCCAGCGTGGCCGCGGCCACCAGCGCGGCGTCGGTGATCGAGACGCGGTGGTGCGCCTCGTACCGGTCGCGCAGACCCTTGAGGATCTCGATGGTGTGGGCCAGCGACGGCTCGCCGACCTGGATCGGCTGGAACCGACGCTCCAGCGCCGCGTCCTTCTCCAGGTACTTGCGGTACTCGTCGAGCGTGGTCGCGCCGATGGTCTGCAGCTCGCCGCGGGCCAGCATCGGCTTGAGGATGCTCGCCGCGTCGATAGCGCCCTCGGCCGCGCCCGCCCCGACGAGGGTGTGGATCTCGTCGATGAACAGGATGATGTCGCCGCGGGTACGGATCTCCTTGAGCACCTTCTTCAGGCGCTCCTCGAAGTCACCCCGGTAGCGGGAGCCCGCGACCAGCGCGCCCAGGTCCAGCGTGTAGAGCTGCTTGTCCTTGAGCGTCTCGGGCACCTCGCCCTTGATGATCTTCTGCGCCAGGCCCTCGACCACGGCGGTCTTGCCGACGCCGGGCTCTCCGATCAGCACCGGGTTGTTCTTGGTGCGGCGGGAGAGCACCTGCATCACCCGCTCGATCTCCTTCTCACGCCCGATGACCGGGTCGAGCTTGCCCTCCCGGGCGGCCTGCGTGAGATTGCGACCGAACTGGTCGAGCACGAGGCTGGTCGACGGGGTGCTTTCGCCCGAGGCGCCGGCGCCCGCCGCGGTCGGCTCCTTGCCACCGTGGTAGCCCGACAGCAGCTGGATGACCTGCTGGCGGACCCGGTTGAGGTCGGCCCCCAGCTTCACGAGCACCTGGGCCGCGACGCCCTCGCCCTCCCGGATCAGACCCAGGAGGATGTGCTCCGTACCGATGTAGTTGTGTCCGAGCTGCAGCGCCTCACGCAGCGACAGCTCCAGGACCTTCTTGGCTCGTGGAGTGAACGGGATGTGCCCGCTCGGCGCCTGCTGCCCCTGGCCGATGATCTCCTCGACCTGCTGGCGGACACCCTCGAGCGAGATCCCGAGGCTTTCCAGAGCCTTGGCCGCCACACCCTCTCCCTCGTGGATCAACCCGAGGAGGATGTGCTCCGTGCCGATGTAGTTGTGGTTGAGCATCCGGGCCTCTTCCTGGGCCAGGACCACCACTCGCCGGGCTCGGTCGGTGAACCGCTCGAACATCCCTCGCTCCTCACCGCGACGGTCGCCCCGCCGCGTCGCACCGCCTGGCCTCTCGGTGGGTACCGGGAGGCGCTGGCCTTGGCTGCCAACTCTATCGCCGAGCTGGCCCCACCTGGCGGGCCGCACACGGTCAGGCACTACGCGCACAGCGTAATCCCGGTCATGCCGGGCGCACGTCCCGTCACATCTGGCCCACGCCGCCCCCGCGCTCACCACGAGCCTCAATGGCAATACCAGTCACGCAGGAACGCTGCCGTCACTCGGCTAATGAGAGCACGAGTCGGCGTGTGCAATGTGCACATGGCTGATTGAGTGGAGAATCTGTGCCCGTACGGCTTTCACGAGTACCGGTTTCACGGGCCGCCCACGATAGTGGCAATGAGGCTCTTTGTCGTCCTTACCAATGACAGTGGCGCGTGTCGGGCCAGGTCGCATCTTCGGCGACCACGGTCACCGCGGTGTGTGGCGCGCACTGTTGCGCAAACACTTGATTGCCACGGCGTGAATCGCGCGGGTGTTGGCTTGGCATTTCACAGCGATGGTTGCTATTGTACCGTCCAGTCCCCCCATTATTCGCCGCCACGGAGGACCCAATGGCAAAAACAACGATCGTGCAGCTCGTGGATGATCTTGATGGATCGGAGGCTCACGAGACCGTCAAGTTCGGCTTGGACGGGCTGACCTACGAGATCGATCTCTCAAACAAGAATGCCGCCAAGCTGCGTGCGGCCCTGCAGCCCTACGTCGACCACGGCACCCGAATCTCGGGCCGCTCCGCCTCGGGCGGTCGCGGTGGCGCCCGCCGGCCGGCCGTCTCGGAGCGGGAGCAGAACAAGGCGATTCGAGCCTGGGCAATTCGTAAGGGTTACGATGTCGCGCCGCGCGGCCGTATCCGCGCCGAGATCATCGAGCAGTACCACCGCGAGGCCGGCCGCTGAGTCAAGCCAGGCGCAACTGGGCGAGCCGAGTAGTGGTGCGCCCGGTACCCACGGTGGTCTCCGTTGATCTGGGGTGAGGCGGTGGCCGATCCTCGTTCATCCACAGTCGATCCCATCCGGCACCCGTCGGGTGGGATCGATTCATTTGGATTGCCTGGTCAACGACGACCCTTGTCGTCTCCACTCTGGCCGTCCGAGGTCGGCGCCACGGGATTGGGAATGGCACCGCCGAACCGTCGGTCGCGTTGCGCATAGAGTTCGCACGCGTACCACAGGTGACGTCGGTCGAAGTCGGGCCACAGCGTGTCGAGGAACACAAGCTCGGCGTAGGCGGATTGCCAGAGGAGGAAGTTCGACGTGCGCTGTTCACCCGAGGGACGGAGGAACAGGTCCACCGGTGGAATCTCGGGGTGGTAGAGGTATCGTGCGAAGAGCTTCTCGTCAACCCGTTCGGGCCGGATCTTTCCGGCCGCGACGTCACGAGCAATTGCCGCGGCCGCGTCAGCGATCTCTGCTTGCCCTCCGTAGTTGACGCAGAACTGAAGCGTGATCGTGCTGTTGTGGGCCGACATCTCCTCGGCCGTGCGCAGCTCCTGGATGACGCTCTTCCACAGCCGCCCGGCCCGCCCGGACCAGACCACCCGGACGCCGAGCTCAATGAGCTGGTCGCGTCGCCGCCGGATCACGTCCCGGTTGAACCCCATGAGAAAACGCACCTCGTCGGGCGAACGCTTCCAGTTCTCGGTGGAGAACGCGTACGCCGACAGGTAGGGGATGCCGAGCTCGATGGCCCCCTCGATCGTGTCGAACAGCGAGTACTCACCCGCCTCGTGACCCTTGGTGCGCGGCAGCCCGCGCTGCTTGGCCCACCGGCCGTTGCCGTCCATGACGATGGCCACGTGGCGCGGCACCGCCTCGCGGGGCAGCGCGGGCGGGCGCGCACCGGACGGGTGGGGCGAGGGCGGCCGGACCGCTCGCGGCCGGGCCGATGACGGCTGGACCGATGGCAGCTGGCTCGGCGGCGGCTGGCTCGGTGGCGTCTGGGCAGTCTCGGCCGTCCGGGTGTGTGCGGTCAGGGGCGAGCGCCGACGCGGGGACATCATGCTGGTGCTCCGTCCGGAGAGTTGGGCAGGCCGGAAAAGAGGTGCGGGGCCGCCGGCGTGCGTGGTCACGTGGACCGGTCGACCAACGGCAGCGAGCGTAACCCGCGCTCCAGATGCCACTGCAGGTGCGCCGCGACGAGGCCGCTGCATTCGCGACGGTGGGCCGGGTCGCTGGCGTCGGCGGTGCGCCAGTCCCCGTTCACCAGGGCCACCATGAGTTCGAGCGTCGAGGGGGCCGGGTGCGTGGCGCCGGGTGGCCGGCAGTCGCCGCAGACCGTGCCACCGGCCGGGACCGAGAAGGCACCGTGCCGGCCCGGGGTGCCGCAGACGGCGCACTCGCGCAGCGCCGGCGCCCAGCCGGCGTTGGCCATCACGCGCAGCAGGTACGCGTCCAGCACGAGCGTGCTCGGATGCTCCGCCGCCGACAGGGCGCGCAGGGCCCCGAGCGTCAGTTGGAACAGCCGCAGCGCCGGCTCGTGCTCGACCGGGGTCAGCCGCTCCGCGGTCTCCGCGATCGCGCTCGCCGCCGTGTAGCGCGGGTAGTCGCGGACCAGGGTCTTGCCGTAGAGCTCGATGCTCTCCGCCTGGCGGATCGTGTGCAGGCCGCGCGCGTGGTTGCCGAGCTCGCCGGCGATCTGGACGTCCACGTGGCCGAACGGCTCCAGCCGCGCCCCGAACCGGGACTGGGTGCGCCGGATCCCCTTCGCGGCGGCGCGGACCCGCCCGTGGCGCCGGGTGAGCATCGTGATGATCCGGTCGGACTCTCCGAGCTTCTGCACCCGCAGCACCACGGCGTCGTCGCGGTAGAGAGGAAGCCGTACGGGCACCGGATCATTCTGCCCCGCTCGCCGCCGGCCGCCGGCTCAGCGGGGCCGACGCTACGCGGTGGCGGCGTGGCGGGGGGTCAGAAGCCGAGTTTGCGCAGTTGGCGCGGGTCCCGCTGCCATTCCTTGGCGACGCGAACGTGCAGGTCCAGGTAGACCCGGCGACCCAGCAGCGCCTCGATTCCGGCCCGGGCCCGGGTGCCGACGTCGCGGAGGCGGGCGCCCCCGGCGCCGATGACGATCGCCTTCTGACTCGGGCGCTCGACGTAGATGTTGGCGTAGATCTTGGTCAGGTCGGGGCGTTCCTCGGCCGGGAACATCTCCTCGACCACGACGGCGATCGAGTGGGGGAGCTCGTCGCGTACGCCCTCCAGTGCGGCCTCGCGGATCAGCTCGGCGACCATCACCTGTTCCGGCTCATCGGTGATCATGTCGTCGGGGTAGAGCTGGGGCGACGGCGGCAGGTGGCGCGCGAGCACGTCGACGAGGACGTCGAGCTGGTCGCCGGTGACCGCCGAGACGGGCACGATGTCCGCGAAGTCACCCAGCCGGGATACGGCGAGCAGCTGCTCGGCCAGGCGGCCGGGCGAGACGAGGTCGGTCTTGGTCACCACCGCGATCAGGGCGGCCCGCAGCGAGGCAATCTCACCGGCGATGAACCGATCACCCGGGCCGACCCTGTCGTCGGCCGGGATGCACAACCCGATGACATCGACCTCGCTCCATGTCTCGCGGACCAGGTCGTTGAGCCGCTGGCCCAGCAGCGTCCTCGGCTTGTGCAGCCCGGGGGTGTCGACGAGGACCACCTGGGCGTCGGGCCGGTGCAGGACGCCGCGCACCACGTGTCGGGTCGTCTGCGGTCGGCTGCTCGTGATGGCGATCTTCTGGCCGACCAGCGCGTTCATCAGGGTGGACTTGCCCGCGTTGGGCCGGCCGACGAAACAGACGAAACCGGCCCGGAACTCGCTGCTCACGGACCCACCAGGGTGCCGAACGGCGTGCCGTCGGGGCGGGCGGCGTAGACCGGCGCCTGCGCCGACAGGTCCCGGACGGCGGCGTACCCGGCCGTGTCGACCGTGGACGCCTCGGTGACGACCGCGGCCGCCTCCAGGGTGCGGGCGCCCGCGGTGACCGCCATGGCGACGGCGACCTGCAGGGCCGAGAGCGTCAGCGACGGCAGCGCGACGGTGGCGGCGGCGTAGGTCCGGCCGTCCTGGTCGCGTACGGCCGCCCCCTCCAGCGCCCCGATCCGCGCCCGGGCGGCGCGGGCCAGCGTCACCAGCTTCGCGTCCTCGGCGTCCAGTGCGGTCTCAGGCATCGGCGGTCTGTCTCTCCTCACGGTGCGCTGCGGGTAGGCCGTTGGGGTGGGCACCGTCGGCGGCCGAGCGCTGCCGGGTGACCAGCACGGCGTCGATCCGGTTCCGGCGACCCGTGGTGCCCTCGGCCTCCAGGATCAGGTCGCCGATGGTCGCGGTCGCACCGGGGATGGGCACCCGGCCGAGCGCCTGCGCGAGCAGGCCCGCCACCGTCTCCACGTCGTCGCTGCGCAGCTCCACGCCGAACAGTTCCCCGAGATCCTCCACCGGCAGGCGGGCGCTGACCCGGATCCGGTCGGCGTCCAGGCGCTCCACCGGCGGTCGTTCGACGTCGTATTCGTCGGTGATCTCGCCCACGATCTCTTCGAGGATGTCTTCGATCGTGACCAGCCCGGCCGTCCCGCCGTACTCGTCGACGACGATGGCGATGTGGGTCCGGGCGGCCTGCATCTCGCGCAGCAGGTCGTCCACGTGCTTGGACTCGGGGACGTAGGTGGCGGGCCGCATCACCGACCGGACTGGGATGTCCTCGCCCTCGACCCGGGTGCGCCGGACCAGGTCCTTGAGGTACACGATCCCCAGCACGTCGTCGACGGTTTCGCCGATCACCGGCAGCCGGGAGAAGCCGGAGCGTAACGCGAGCGACAGCGCCTCGCCCGCCGGCTGGTCGGCCTCGACCCACAGCATCTCGGTGCGCGGCACCATCACCTCACGGGCGATCGCCTTGCCCAGGGCCAGCACGGAGTGGATCATGTCGCGCTCGTCGTGCTCGACGACGCCGCGCTGCTCGGCCAGGTCCACCAGCTCGCGCAGCTCCACCTGGGTGGCGAACGGGCCCTCGCGGAAGCCCTTGCCCGGCGTGACCGCGTTGCCGATCTGGATGAGCAGCGTGGCGAGCGGGCCGAGCGCCCGGCCGAGCCGGTGTACGAGCGGCGCCACGACGCGACCCACGACGTACGCGTGCTGGCGGCCGATGGTGCGCGGTCCCACGCCCACCACGACGAAGCTCACGATCGCCATCGAGACGGCCGTGACGAGGGCGGCGATCCAGCGGCTGTCGATCGCCGTGATGAGCACGAGCGCGACCAGGGTGGTGGCGGTGAGCTCGCAGATGAGCCGGAGCAGGAGCAGCAGGTTCGTGTAGCGCGGCGGATCGGCGGCGATCGCCTGTAACGCGCGGGCTCCCCGGGCTCCCTCACGGTGCAGCTCGGCCGCCCGGGCCGGCGACACCGCCGACACGGCGGCGTCGGACATGGCGAAGAGCCCGGCCAGCACCACCAGTCCGGCGGCGATGAGAAGCAGGGAGGTGGTTTGCACAGTGGTTCCAGCGTCAGGTGCGTCTCGAGGCCCGCCAGCCGTCCAACAGCTTGGCCTGCAACGCGAACATCTCCCGCTCGTCCTCGGGCTCCGCGTGGTCGTACCCGAGCAGGTGCAGCACCCCGTGCACGGTGAGCATGTGCAGCTCGTCCGCGGTCGAATGGCCGACGTCGCGGGCCTGCTTCTCGGCGACCTCGGGGCAGAGGACGACGTCGCCGAGCAGCGTCGGCTCGCCGCCGGCGATGTCCTGCGGGCCGGTGTCGATCGTGCCTTCCTCCATGGGGAAGGCGAGGACGTCGGTAGGCCCCTCGCCGCCCATCCAGCGGTGGTTCAGCTCGGCCATGTAGGGCACATCCACCAGCAGGATGGAGAGCTCGGCCAAGGGGTTGACGCCCATCTCATCCAAGGCGTACCGGGCGCAGTCGAGGATCGCGTCGGTGTCGACCTCGGCGCCGGACTCGTTGGCGATTTCTATGGACATGGGTGCCACTCCCCGTGAGGTTAGCGGCGGCGACTGCCGCGTCCGGGAGGCCCGGGATGGGCGCCCCGGCCGGGGACTGCCCTGATGTTGGCCTGGCTCGCCGCCTGGGCCTCCTGGGCGGCGTCCCAGCGGGCGTACGCGTCAACGATGTCGCTCACCAGGCGGTGACGCACCACGTCGGAGCTGGACAGCACGGCGAAGTGGACGTCCTCGACCCCGTCGAGGATCTCGCGTACCTCCCGCAGACCACTGCGACTCCCCCCGGGGAGGTCGACCTGGGTGATGTCACCGGTCACGACGATCTTGGAACCGAAGCCGAGCCGGGTGAGGAACATCTTCATCTGCTCGGGCGTCGTGTTCTGCGCCTCGTCGAGAATGATGAATGCGTCGTTAAGCGTGCGGCCGCGCATGTAGGCCAGCGGGGCGACCTCGATCGTGCCGTTGGCCATCAGCCGGGGAATCGAGTCCGGATCGACCATGTCGTGCAGCGCGTCGTACAGCGGGCGCAGATAGGGGTCGATCTTCTCGAAGAGCGTGCCGGGCAGGAAGCCCAGCCGCTCGCCCGCCTCCACGGCCGGGCGGGTGAGGATGATGCGGTTGACCTGCTTGGCCTGCAGTGCCTGGACCGCCTTGGCCATGGCGAGGTAGGTCTTGCCCGTACCGGCGGGCCCGATGCCGAAGACGATGGTGTGCTGGTCAATCGCGTCCACGTACCGCTTCTGGCCCAGCGTCTTGGGGCGGATCGTCCGGCCGCGGCGCGACAGGATGTTGAGGGTGAGCACCTCGGCCGGGCGCTCGGTGGCGCCCTCCTCGATCATGCCGACCGTACGCCGGACGGCGTCAGAGGTGAGCGTCTCGCCCCGGCGGACCAGTTCGATCAGCTCAGCGAAGATCCGCTCCGTGGTGGCGTTGTCGGCGGGGTCCCCCGAGATCGTGATCTCGTTGCCCCGGACGTGGATGTCGCTGCGCACGGTGCGTTCGATGAGCTTGAGAATCTCGTCGTGTGAGCCGAGCAGACGCACCATGTGCTGCGGGTCCGCGACGGTTATCTTGGTCTGCACGCGCGCGGGGGCGCTGGTCGTCTCCGCGCCGTTCGATGAGCTACCGGTCATAGATCGGCCGTAGCGGCCTGGGACCACATCCTTCCCTGTCGTGGATAACCCGCAGGGCCCCATCCTATCCGGGATCGGCCCTCCGCAGCGGTGACGTTTCGCGGGGACATATCGGCCCATTTTGGACAAAACTGTCCACGTTGGGTGGGTCAGCGGACACGACGCAGCCACCACCGCTGCCAGGGCGTCTCGACCGCGCGCGGGTGGTACGCGTCCCGGACCCAGGCAACCGCCGCTGGCGGGGCCAGGCCGTCGAGGACCGCGAGGGCGGCCAGCGCCGTCCCCGTGCGGCCGATTCCCCCGCGGCAGGCGATCTCCACGCGGGCCCCCGCGTACGCGCGCCCCGCCGGGGAGCGTCACCACCCCCGGACCGTGCCACGCGGCCGTCATCGGTCGAGCGCCCCTCGAACCCCCAGAAAGTCACTTTCTGGGCACCTCAGTGGTCCGGAGGTGCCCTGAAAGTCACTTTCTGGGCACGGCGGCGGGGTACGGGTGGGCATTCCCCGGTCTCCGAGGCCTGGCCGATCAGCCCGGGGGCCAAGCGATGGATCGGCCGCCGAGGACGTGGCAGTGCACGTGGAACACGCTCTGTCCGGCATCGGGGCCGGTGTTGAAGACGAGCCGGTACCCGGACTCGGCCACCCCCTCCTGCCGGGCCACGGCGGCCGCCGCCGCGAGCACGGCACCGGCCAGAGCGGGGTCGGCCTCGGCCAGGGAGGCGACGTCCGGATAGTGCGCCTTCGGGATCACGACGACGTGGGTCGGCGCCTGCGGGTTGATGTCGCGGAACGCCAGGATCTCCTCCGTCTCATAGACAACTGTCGACGGAAGCTCCTTCGCCACGATCCGGCAGAACAAGCACTCGGAGGTCACTGCCGCATCGTACGGGCTCGCCGCAGTCCGCCCAACCGCCGAAGCGGCCGGCGTTCCGGGCGGCCAGGGCAGCGGGCGTCGCTCACCAGCGGCCCAGGCGGGCGGAGAGGACCGCGATGGCCGCCGGACCGGCGGTCGAGGTCCGCAGCACGTGCGGCCCGAGCCGTACGGCCTGCGCGCCCGCGCGCGTAAAGGCGTCCAGTTCCTCGGGGGTGATGCCGCCCTCGGGGCCGACCACGAGCAGGATGTCGCCGTGGTCCGGTAGCGGGACCGACGACAGGGCGACGGTCGCCTCTTCGTGCAGCACGAACGTCGCCCGACCGACGAGTTCCCGGGTCGCCGCCATTGGTTCGACCACGGGCACCCAGGCCCGGCGGGCCTGCTTGGCCGCTTCGCGGGCGGTCGCCACCCAGCGCTGGTGGGGTCGGGGCGAGGTCCACCGGGCCACCGACCGGGCCGCCGCCCACGGCACGATCGCGTCGACGCCGACCTCGGTCATCGCCTGCACCGCCAGTTCGCCGCGGTCGCCCTTCGCGATCCCTTGCGCCACGACGATTCTCGGCGCCGGGGCCGGCTCGCTGCTGCGGTCGCCCAGTGCCACGGTGAGCGTGCCCTTGCCGACGGCGGTCACCCGGGCGCGGGCGAGGGTGCCGCGGCCGTCGCCCACCAGCAGTGATTCACCGACCCGCAGCCGGGCCACGGTGGCGGCGTGGTGGCCCTCCGGTCCGTCGAGGACCAGGTGGTCGCCGTCGGGCAGGGCGTCGACGAGGAACAGCGCGTCGCTCATGTCAGGGATGCCCCATTGTGGGACGGATCACCCTATTTGTTGGGGAGCGCCCCATTGTCGGGAAGGACTCCCTCCTAGGCATTAGGCGTCAACAAGGCGTCCTTCCTGGCAATACGCCCGGGCTCAGCCCTGACCGTTGAAGGCGTCGCGGATAGCCGAGAAGAAGCCACCCTTCTGCCGGGAGATCTCGGCGACCTCCTCGCCCCGCATGCGCGCGAACTCGCGCAGGACCCTCTCCTCCTCGGAGGTGAGCTTCGTCGGCGTGCGCACGTCGAGGTGCACGTGCAGGTCGCCGCGCCCGCTCCCCCGCAGGTGCGGTACGCCCTTGCCGCGGATGCGGACGACGGCCCCGGGCTGCGTGCCGGGCCGCACGTCCACCGTCTCCTCGCTGTCGAGGGTCTTGATGGTGATCCGGGTACCCAGGGCGGCGGCGGTCATCGGCACGGTCACCCGGCAATGCAGGTCATCGCCCTTGCGGGAGAAGATGTCGTGCGGCCGCTCGTGGATCTCGACGTACAGGTCGCCGGCCGGACCACCGCCGGGGCCGACCTCGCCCTGGCCGGCCAGCCGGATGCGCATCCCGTCCTCGACCCCGGCCGGGATCTTCACGGTGAGGTTGCGCCGCGCCCGGACCCGACCGTCGCCGCCGCACTTTGGGCAGGGGTGGGGGATGAGCGTGCCGTAGCCCTGGCAGCTCGGGCACGGCCGCGAGGAGACCACCTGGCCCAGGAACGTCCGCTGCACCGACTGGATCTCGCCCCGCCCGCCACAGGTGTCGCAGGTCATGGTGTGTGTGCCCGGGGCCGTGCCGGCGCCCTCGCAGTTCTGGCACAGGACGGCGGTGTCGACGCTGATCGGTGCCTCCACCCCGAACGCCGTCTCGTGCAGGTCCAGCTCCAGCCGCAGGATGGCGTCGGCCCCGGCCCGCGTGCGCGACCGCGGCCCCCGCGGCGCCGCGTTGCCGAAGAAGGCGTCCATGATGTCCTGGAAGCCCACGAACGGGCCGGCGCCCGCGGGGCCGGCGCCCCCACCCCCCGGAGCGAGCGGATCCCCGCCGAGGTCGACGATCTCCCGCTTCTTGGGGTCGCTGAGCACCTCGTAGG
>JADGGF010000231.1 GCA_019690055.1 Micromonosporaceae bacterium | reverse complement strand
GGCCGGTGCGGGGCCGCACAGCGCGGCCCGGGGTAGCGGGGGAAGGGGTTGCCCGGCGAGCCCGGTCAGCAGTGGCCAGACGATGGTGGTGGCGGCGACGAGGGCGGCGAACGGGTTGCCGGGCAGCCCGACGATCCACCGTGCCCCGGTCTGGGCGAGCACCTGCGGATGGCCGGGCCGGCAGGCGACCCCGTCGATGTGGACGGCGGCGTCGAGGTCACGCAGGACGCGGTGCAGATGGTCCGCCGGTCCGACGGAGCACGCGCCCCCGACCAGGGTAACGTCCACAGCGGACAGTGAGGTGGCCACGGCGCGGGTCACGGCGGCCTGCGCGTCGGGCACGTATTCGACGATGTCGAGCTCGGCTCCCCAGGCCGGCAGCAGGGCGGCCAGGGTGGGGCCGATGGCGTCGCGGACCATGCCCGGAGCCGGCGCCCCGGCGGCGACGACCTCGTCGCCGGTGACGAGGACGCGCACCCGGGGCCGCCGGCGTACGGTCACCGTGTCGACGCCGACGCTGGCCGCCAGACCGAGGGCCGCCGGACGGAGCACCTCGCCGGTGGCCAGGACCTCCTGCCCGGCGGCGACGTACTCGCCGGCCCGCCGGATGTGGGTGCGCGGCCCATCCACGGCGCCATACACCACGTCCGCGTCGCGGTGGCTGTCCTCGTAGCGCAGGACGCGTTCGGTGCCGGGCGGCACGGGTGCACCGGTGGCGATCTCGACCGCCTGCCCGTCGGACAGCGGCGTGTGCATCGGGTGTCCGGCGAGGACACGGCCGACGATGCGCCACGGGCCGGTCCCCCGTACGGCGTAACCGTCCATGGCGGCGTTGTCGAAGGCGGGCACGTCGACGGCCGCCAACACCGGTCGGGCCAGGGTCCGGCCGCCGGCGTGGGCGAGCGGCACGGTCTCGGCCGGCAACGGGTCGGCCAGCCGGTGGGCCAGGGTGCGGGCGTCGGGCCACGACATAGGGGTGCTCCGCCGGTCGACGGACGACCCGTCGCTGATCGTCGCGGTCATCGCACCCTCCCTTCTGGACAGGCTACGCCTGGCTGGCAGCCTGGTGACGCATCCGCACGGCGGTGTAGACGGCCGCGGCCAGGGCGACATCGGAGAGCAGCATCAGGCCGATCGCGTACGAGTGCTCCAGCCCGTAGACCCAGCCCATGATGAGCGGCGGAACGAATCCGCCCAACCCGCCGGCGGCACCGACGAACCCGGTGACGGAGCCAACCTTGTCGGCGGGGGCGACGCGGCCCACGAGAGCGAACACCGCACCGCTGGCCGCCCCGAGCAGCGCGGCCATGCTGAGGAAGGCGATCGTGGCCGTTGGCATCAGCATCGGCTCAAAGGCCTGGACGACGGCGAACAGCGCCGTGGCGCCGAAGCACCACATCAGGACGGGCACGGGGTGGAACCGGTCGGACAGCCAACCGCCGACCGGGCGGGCGATGACCGCGAGCACCACGAACCCGGCGGTCCGGAGCGCAGCGTCGTTCGGCGTCAGGCCGTAGGCGATACGCAGGTAGGCGGGGAGGTAGACGCTGAAGGCCACGAACCCACCGAACCCGACGGCGTAGAGGAAGCAGAGCTGCCAGGTCACGCTCAGCCGGGCCACGTCGGCGGTGCGCGTCCATGCGGTCGTGGTCGGTCGTTGGCGGCCGGGCGGTTCGCGCAGCAGGAGGAACGACACGGCGGCGTAGGCGGCGAGGAGCGCGGTGACGACCAGGAACGGAGTTTGGTAGCCGTACTGGTCGGCGAGGCGGACGGTGGTGAAGTTGGCGATCGCGGTGCCGCCCATGCCGATGCCGAAGATGCCCAGGGCCGCACCCCGGCGTTGCGGCGGGTACCAGTTGGACACGTGCGGGACGCCGACGGCGAAGGCGGTTCCGCCGATGCCGAGGAAGAACCCACAGGCGACCAGCGCCGGATAGGACGAGACGAAGCCGAGCGTAAGCACCGGGACGATGGTGGCCAGGCTCACCAGCGGGAACATGACCCGGGCGCCGAGCCGGTCGGTCAGCACGCCAACCGGGATGCGGCCGAGCGAGCCGACCACCACGGGCACGGCGACCAGCAGGGACTGGGCGGCAAAACTGAGGTCGAGCCGTTCCCTGATGCCGGGGCCGAGTGGGCCGAGCAGCGCCCACGCCCAGAAGTTCAGCATGAACCCGGCCGTGGCGAGGCCGAGGTTCAGCGCTGGCGCTCCCCGACCCGCCGCACCGGCGGGCCGGGCCGCTGCCCTGGCGGTCCCCGGGCGCCGGGCGCCGGTCACGATGATCCTCCACTGTGGCTGGTGGCGCGGTTGCGGGGAGTCGTCAGTGGACCCTCCCAGCCACGGCGGCCTGGGCCCATGGCCGCCCGGAGGTCGCGGCTGCGGTTGACGATATCGGCCTGGGTGCGGTAGCCGCCGGGGGCGCGGAACGCGTGCACCGGACGGGTGAACGGCCATAAGGCGAACAGGGTTGTCGCGGCGGGTCCGTGCGCCTGGATCGGCCCGTGTGCCGTCAGCTCAGGACCCGGCGAGAGCGCGGGCATCGCTCGTCCTAATCGATAGGTACCACTCTGATCGATGGGTACCACGTCGCCTTCCTCGGTTTTGTTGCCGTTCGACGTCATAACGCTAGACCTCTTTTCAGCGCCCGCGCCAGCGGCGCCGGGTGAGGCCAACACAACACCCAGCACGAGCGCCAGTCAGCGAAGGCGACCGGTCCGAATGGCCGCAGAGAGAGGACTTTCGGCCCTGGCCAGACTCCGCACGACAACGCCTAACCTCCACGTCGTGACAGAGCCGTCCGCTCGCCCCAGGAATCGCGTGATGGCCGAGACGCCGTTGGTCTACTCGTGTTCGGGCTGCTCCAGCGCGGCGCAACTCGCCAACCATTTGGCTATCCAACTGGATCGCCTCGGCGTTGCAGAGATGTCGTGTATCGCGGGCGTGGGCGGGGACGTGCCATCCCTGGTCCGTCTGGCGAAGTCGGGACGCCCCATCGTGGCCCTGGATGGCTGCCCTTTGCATTGCGTCGCCGCGACGTTGCGCCGGCACGGCCTGACCCCCGCTCGGCATATCGTGCTGAGCAGCTACGGCGTGCGCAAGCGCAAGCACGTGGATTTCGACCCATCCGACGCCGAGCGGCTGCTGGGCATTGTGCAGAGCGAGGCGGAGGCCCTCGGTACACCAGCCGTCAGTGTTGACGACGAGACACGCCCCCTCGCGGACCCAGCCCGCGCCTAAATCTGTCCTCAGTGGACATGGCCCGACCGGTGGGTTGACCAACGGAACCTTCGGGCCTGCACCGCGGTGGCCCGGCCGTGACACTCACATGGTCGATATATCGCCCAACCCGGCTCGCGGTCATCGTGGCTCAGCTCGGCTGGAGGTCTGTGGCTACGCCACCGTGTTGTCGATGCCGCGGTCGTTGGCCAGTTGTGGTTTCGACGCCATCGCCCGCAGCGGTGTGGTGCACAGCCCGACAAACACGGCCAGCCACGCGGTGATGGCCACCCACGTCCACGTCCGCCCGATCCCGGCGACGATCGGAAGGTGCGCTACCTCGCCGAGTTCCATGCTTGCCACGGCGTACATCCCCAGCGGGAAGACGATGCTCCAGAGAGTTGGTGCATACTCCAGCCGGATCCGGTTCAGCACGTGCCGCCAGACGCCGAAGGCGATCAGCAGAGGGATCAGCCACGTTCCGAAAGCCCACAGGACCACGGCCAGCCCGTGCACCACCGCGGTGGTGGCGGCGACCGCCGGCGATGGCGCCATACCCAGGATCTTGGCGGCGGCGAGCACCGTAATGGCCGTGGCCCCCATGGTGACCCAGTAGGGCGGGGTGAGGTCCTCCGGCCTCACCTCGAGGAGGAGCAGGCGCGTCAACACGAGCGTGGCCACGATGAGGTAGAGGACCACCCCCACGGACCACAGGAGTACGGCGACCAGGGGGGCGACGCGGGCGTAAGTGCCCGCCGGCTGGTCGAGCATCGCCCAGGTGATGGCGATCGACTGCGTGCCGACCACCCAGATGAACCAGGTGCCGTTGACGCCGGCGAGAACTGGTCGGGGCCGGGGGCCGAGGATGAGTCGAACCGGGATGGCGTAGGACAGCACGAGCCAGGCCAGCCCGCCCACGACAGCGAGGGCGAGCGCGACGGTGCGGTGCCCGTCGGCCAGGATTCGCGCGGCCAGCACGTTGCCCGCGGCCGTGAACGTAAAGAAGGCGTAGGCTTTCTCTGGCGCTCCGAGGTCGGCGAGCAGGTGCTGGCGGTATCGGATCGCTCGCCATGTGAGCAGCGCGACGAGCACGACAAACGCGACCGCCGCCACGCCGAGCAGCGCCGCCGACGCTCGATGGTGGCCGGTGTCCAGCAGGGCCGTCGAGCAGATGCCCGTCGCCATGACGAGGGCGAAGTACCCGGGGTACAGGTTTCGGACCGCCATGCATCGTCCTTGTCCGTGCGGTGAAGCTTCTCTGACCGTCAGAGACTAGGGACACACATTCGCCCTTGGGGCTGACCGAGCACACGGGCCGAAGGTCCCGTCTTGGCGCAGGTGCGCGTTCACCGAATAGGGCCCAGCGTGAACTCGCCCGAGGTACATGCCTTCCCTGAAGAAATCCAGCGCTCGCCACTGGGCGTTGCTGTCCACATCGGACCAATGCGAGCTCAGTGTTGCCCGCGGGTAGACGTTCGGCTCGATGCCAACGTCGGGCCGACGGGTGGTGGACCATCACCTGTCCCGGGAGCGGTCCAAGCTGGATTTATCCACAGTGGATGATGACGGTGTGAACGAAGGCGCCGTCGCCCGAGGCCAGGACTACGTCGGCATCGTCATGGACCTCGCCAGCCGACCAGTGCTGTTCGCCACGCCCGGCCGGGACGCCGATTGCCGCCCATCAAGGACGTCGTCGCCATGCTCTGCCGCAACTGGGACGGCGTCCTGGCCTGGCACCGCACCCACCTCACCACCCGGCCGGCGGGAAGCGCGGTCAAGGCGCAGCGGGACCGGCTCGCCAACTCGCTCATCCAGGCCGCCCGGGCCAACGCCCACGGCTACCGCACATCTGGTACATGCGTACGATCATCTATCTTGTCGCAGAGATGCTTTCCCGACCATCACTCTCCGTGACCCGATCGTATAGAGGGGGAAGCCCATCGAGAGTCAGATCGAACTGCAGTAGCATCGATGCACGGAAGCTGAGTACGTGCACCAACACAGAAAGGGGCAGTCTGCGTGCAACCCAATCCCCCCGCCCCATCTTCGGGTACGAAGGGCAGCGGTCTTGCCAAGCTTGCGACCTTCATCTTCGTGACGGGGCTTGTGGTGCTGGCAGTCGGCATCGTCGTGAGCTTCCGGGTCGGCGACTACGATCCGAGTGACCCGCCGATGTGCGGGGACGAGGTGATGACCCCGCAGGATCAATGCATCGACTGGAGCGGAAACGGCGGTGGCGGTACCTACCAGGAGATGCAGGAGAAGAGGGCCAGGAGCCACGAGGTGGACCTTCTGATCCGCAACATCGGGTTGCCGGTTGGCGGTTTGTTCGTGGTCCTAGCCGTTGTTCTGTGGGTCCTGGCACTGCGCCGGTACGTTCACCACCATGCGCCGGCCGACGAGCCGCGGCCCGTCGAGCCACCTGCACCTACACCCTGATAGGCCCATACCCTTCATCCTGGCCGACACGCCTGCAGTTGCTACGCCCTGAGCTATCGGGGCACGACGAGAGGGGGGGCGTAAGGCGCTCCCCCTCTCGAGCCATTACGCCCCGGCCGGGGCGGGCGGCGGCGTGGTTGCCCGCCGGGCCGGCCGTCCCTCAGTACGGTGCGCCGATCTTGCGCCAGCGGCGCCCGGAGGTGCCGGGCTCGGCCGGGCGCCGCGCCTGCCGGGAACGGTACACAATGTACGGTCGCCACAGGTAGAACAGCGGAACCGACCACGCGTGGACCAGCCGGCTGAACGGCCAGACCGCGAAGAGCACCCAGGCGGCGGTGGCGTGTACCTGGAAGATGAGCGGTGCCTTGGTGATGGCCTTGACGTCGGGTCGACCGATGAACAGGCCCCGGAACCAGGGCGCGACGGTGGTCCGGTAGTCGTGTTCGTTGACCAGGCTGAGCAGCGTCGGCGCGATTCCGGTCAGGATGCCGATGAGGAGCAGCACGAGCGCCAACCAGTCCACCGCGTCCGTGGTCGCCCGTACCCGGCGTACCAGGATGCGCCGCCCGGCCAGCACCACGACCCCAGCGATGACGAACACGGCGGCGACCGTGCCGGCGGCGGAGGCGAATCGGTGGTAGGTGTGTGGGCTGATGCCGATGGCCTCGGCCCACGAGGCGGGGATGAGGATGCCGATCGCGTGACCGGCGATGGCGGCGAAGGTGCCGTAGTGGAACAGCGGACCGCCCCAGCGGAGGAGGCGACGTTCCTGGAGCTGCGTGGATCGGCTGGTCCAGCCGAACTGGTCGTAGCGCCAGCGCCAGACGTGGCCGACCACGAAGACGACGAGCGCGATGTAGGGGAGGATCACCCACCAGAAGATCTCCCCGGCGGTCACGTTGGTCATGGCCGGACCCCCGCGGACGTCAGGTACTCCGGCGGCGCGAAGGGTTCCAGGCCGACCGGCTCGCTCGGAGGTTCCCGGCCCCACGCCCGCCGGACCACCGTGAGGTCGTGCGGGCCCGGTTTCGGCAGCTGGGCGCAGACCGCATCGATGACGTGACCGTACGGTGAGCCGGCCTGGTGGACCGCGCGGCGCAGCAGCTCCAGGTCGCCGCGGTGGCCCTGAAGCAGACGCTCGCCGCGGGGTGACAGCGCGGCGAAGTCGAGCACGAGCGGCAGGTAGTCCGGCAGTTCGGCGTCGGTCGGCTCGAAACCGGCCGAGCGGTAGGCGGCTTTGAACGCCAGCAGGGCCATTCCGCGCTTGCGGGTGTCGCCGTAGCGGTAGTACGTCAGGTACAGCGCGCACTGCCGACGCAGGTCGAATGTGCTGACGTAGTGTTGCGCGACCTCGGTCGGCGGGGTCGCCTGCAGCCACGCC
>JADGGF010000230.1 GCA_019690055.1 Micromonosporaceae bacterium | reverse complement strand
GCCTTCTTGTCTTGGAGACGGACCCGGCATGAGAGGATCACAGCGTGGCCAAGGCAGTGATCTTCGATTTCTCTGGGACACTGTTTCGCTGCGAAGACACGGTGTCCTGGTTGCGCGGCGCGCTCGCCGAGGCGGGTATCGCGGCCAGCGACCGTGAGATCGTCCAGGCCGCGGCGGCGCTGGAGGCGACCGGAGGCCAGCCCGGCGGGCACACGAAGGTCACCGTTCCCCCTGAGCTGGCCGAGCTGTGGGAGCTCCGCGACACGACGGCGGAGGCCCACCGCCGCGCCTACACCGCACTGATCTCGCGGGCCGACCTGCCGTGGCCCGGGCTGGTGGACCGACTGTACGAGCGGAACTCCCGGCCCGAGGCGTGGTGGCCGTACCCGGACACCGAGCCGGCCCTGCGCCTGCTCGCCGAGCGCGGGGTGCCGGTCGCGGTGGTCTCGAACATCGGCTGGGACCTGCGACCGGTCTTCCGCTACCACGGGGTGGACTCGCTGGTGCGCGGCTACCTGCTCTCTTACGAGGAGGGCCTCATCAAGCCCGACCCGCGGCTGTTCCACCGAGCCTGCGCGTTGCTCGGCCACGACCCCCACGACGTCCTCATGGTCGGCGACGACCCCGTGGCCGACGGTGGGGCCAGCGCGATCGGCTGCGAGTTCCGAGCCGTGCCCCACCTGCCGCCGGCTCAGCGCCCGCGTGCCCTCCTCGACGCCGTCGACGACGTCGGCCACTGACCCCGGGGCGTCCTGTTTCCGCCCGCGCTGACCGAGGACGACGGCGAGCGCTACCCGGCGGCCAGGCCGGACCCGCGCACGAACCGGGTACGCGACGTCCGGGCCGCCAACGGTCGGGCCGTCCTGCGGCACGGGCGGGCGGAGAACGTACGCCTCGCGGAGGTCGAGACCCGACTTCCATCAACCATGGGCACGATGTTCCGCTAAACGGAACGGCTTTTCCCAAGTCGTTATAGGACTGACGCACACGCGCCACCGACCCACCGGCCAATACGTGCACGTTCATTGATTCGCAGGCGGTCCGCCGAGGACGGCGATCGCCGCTAACGCCAACGGCACTCGACCACCCAGCGCCGATGGACCACGCCTCGGCCCGACGACGCGCCCGACCTGCCGCCACCCAGAGTCTTGACCCCGACCCCGCGTCCGCTTACCGTTCTGCGAAACGCTGTTCCAAAGTTGCGGACGTTTGCTGGTGGTCCCTGATCCCGTGGTCGCGGGGAAAGGACGTCATGTCGCGCTTGATCGTCTTCCGGACGCTCTTCGCCGTTCCCGTGCTGTTCCTCATCTCGGTGATCTCCTTCGGGATGCTGCGAGCGGCGCCCGGAGACCCGGCGGTCCTGCAGGCCGGCGCCGGCGCGAGCCCGGAGGCGATCGAGGCGGCGAGGAAGCAGTTGCGGCTGGACGACAGCCTCGTCGAGCAGTACTTCGCCTGGTTCGCCGCGGTGGTACGGGGGGATCTGGGTAACTCCTACACCTCAGGCCTGCCGGTGACCGAACTCATCGGTGCCCGGTTGCCGGCCACCGTCCAGTTGAGCCTGTTCGCATTGGTGCTCATCATCGGGATCGGCGTACCCCTGGGGGTCACCTCGGCCCTGCACCGCAATCGCCCCTACGACCAACTGGTCCGGGTGGTGTCGCTGATCGGGATCTCGGTCCCGAACTTCGTCATCGGTATCCTGCTCATCCTGATCTTTGGCTGGTGGGTGACGGGCGTGCTCCCGTTCCAGGGCTACGTTCCGCTCCACGAGAACGCCTGGGAGAACGTACGCCACCTGATCCTGCCGGCAACGGCGCTCGCGATCCCCGAGATGGGCCTGGTGGCTCGACTGACTCGATCGAGCATGCTCGAGGTGCTGGGCCAGGAGTACATCTCGTCGGCTCGCGCCCTGGGCATCGCGGAACGAACCGTGATCTGGAAAGACGCGCTGCGCAACGCGCTCATGCCGGTCGTCACCATCGTCGGCGTCGTCACGGGTTTCCTCCTCGGCGGCTCGGTGGTGGTCGAGAGCGTCTTCGGCATCCCGGGGTTGGGGCGCCTGCTCGTCGAGTCCTTTGCCACCCGCGACTACCCCGTCACCATCGGCGTGATGATGTTCATCGCTATCACATTCGTCGTCATCAACATTGTGGTGGACGTGCTCTACGGCGTCATCAATCCCCGCATCCGCCTCTCGACGAGAAGGGGCGCCCGATGACCGGCACAGCGAACGATGCGGTGAACGGCCCGCGCCCGCGCGATCCCGGCCAGGAGCCGGCCGCCGCCGAGGGTCTGGCCCGGCCCAGCGGCCTGGCCGACCTGGTCGCCCGGCTCACCAGCACCTGGGTCTCGCGCATCAGTCTCGGCGTGCTGATGGTGTTCCTTCTCCTCGCCGTGTTCGGTCCGCTGCTGGCGCCGCACGATCCGGCGGCGATGGGCCGCGAGACGTTGCAGGCCCCCAGCGCCGAGTACTGGATGGGCACGGATGAGTTCGGCCGCGACGTGTTCAGCCGGTTCCTGCAGGGCACGCGCATCTCCGTCTTCGTCGGTCTCGCGGCGGTGGCCATCGCCTGCGTCGTCGGCACGATCGCCGGAATGGCCGCCGGCTTCAGCTCCGGCCGGATCTGGGACGGCCTGATCATGCGCACGATGGACATCGTCCTCGCCTTTCCCCTGCTCGTCCTGGTCCCGGTCGTCACCGGACTGCTCGGACGGTCCGGAGTCACGCTCGGGCCCGTGCGACTGACCGCCATCCCCCTGATGACGCTGGCGATCGCGCTCGTGTTCGTGCCCATCTTCGCCCGGGTGGCCCGCTCCAGTGTGCTCGCCGAGATGGAGGAGGAGTACATCGTCGCCGCGAAGACCTTCGGTGCCCGTCGCCGGCACATCCTGTTCCACAACGTGCTTCCGAATATCACGGCGCCGCTGATCGTCCAAGCCGCGTTCGCCTTCGGCGGCGCGGTCGTCGTCGAGGCCGCGGTCTCCTTTCTCGGGCTCGGAGTTCAGGCCCCCGACGCCAGCTGGGGCACGCTGCTCGCCGACGGGCGCAGCTTCCTCACGCTCGGCTGCTGGTGGCTGGTGGCGTTCCCGTCGCTCGCGCTCGCCTTGACGGTGCTCACGTTCAACCTGCTCGGCGACGACCTGCGTGACCACCTCGATCCCCGCGTGCGCTCCTCGGTCAGGAAGTTCTCGCGGAAGGAGCTGACCAGGTCGTGAACGGACTGACGACGTCCACGCACCCGCACCGGCCTCCGGCTCTGCGCGTGGAGAACCTGCACACGGTCTACCGCAATGGAGCCCAGGAGACGTCGGTCGTCCGGGGCGTCTCCTTTGACGTCCACAGTGGAGAGATCGTCGGCCTGGTCGGGGAGAGCGGGTCCGGCAAGAGTACGGTCTTGAAGTCCCTGCTCGACCTGATCGGGGAGAACGGACAGGCGCGGGCGGACGTGCTGGAGGTCGCCGGACAGGACGTACGGTCCCTGCCCCGGGCCGAGTACCGCCGGATGCGAGGCGTCGAACTGGCCTTCATCTCCCAGGACCCGGCCAACGCGTTCAACCCCGCCTGGACGATCGGCAGCCAGTTCCGTCGGGTGCTGAAACGCCACTTTCCCGGAATGAGCCGTCGAGAACTCGATGCCTGGGCCGTCGAACTGCTCGGGGCCGTCGGAATCGACGGTCGGGGCAAGTTGGATTCTTACCCGTTTCAGTTCAGCCAGGGCCAGCTCCAGCGCATCATGATCGCGCTGGCCTGCGCCAGTGAGCGGCTGCAGGTCCTCCTCGCCGACGAGCCCACCACGAGTCTCGACGTGACCATCGAGGCGCAGGTGCTGCAGCTGATCCGACGGCTGCGGGACGAACGCGGGTTGGCGGTTGTGCTGGTGACCCACAACCTCGCGGTCGTCGCCGAGATGTGCGACCGGGTGTTGGTCATGTACGCCGGCCGCATCGTCGAGGACGCTCCGGTCCGCGACCTGTTCCGGAACCCCCAGCACCCCTACACGCGGCAGCTGCTCAAGTCGATCCCGGCCTTTCCCCGCGACGGCCGTCGGCTCCACACCATGACCGGCGCGGTCCCGGACCTGTCCATCGACGTGGCCGGCTGCGCCTTCGCCCCGCGGTGCGAGGAACGGATCAGTGGCTTGTGCGACACCATCCGGCCCGTCCTGCCGCCCCGCACGGAGCGCGCGACGGCCCGCGCCGCCTGCCATGTGGTCAGCGGCGCGGTTCCGGCGGCGTCGGGAGGCGAGGGAGATGGCTGACGTGAATCCCCTGCTCCGGATCGAGAACCTCCGCGTCCACTTCCCGCTGACCGGCTGGCGGGTCGCGGCAAGACGCGGGCCGGTGGTCCACGCCGTCGACGGGGTCAGCCTCACGGTAGCTCGGGGCGAGTCCGTAGGACTGATCGGCGAGAGCGGCTCGGGCAAGAGCACGCTGTCACGCGCCGTGATGGGCGTCTACCGGCCGACCTCGGGCCGCGTCCTGTTCGACGGCATCGATGTCCACCGAGCCAAGGGTTCGGCTGAGCGTCAGATTCGGCGCCGGATGCAGATGGTGTTCCAAAACCCGTACGCGTCGGTGAACCGGCGCTACACCGTCACCCAGATCATTCAGGAACCAATGAAGGTCCAGAAGCTCGGCGACGCCGCCGAGCGCGAGCGGCGAACCCGCGAGCTTTTGGACCTGGTCGGCCTGTCCAGCCGACTGGCGTACCGCTACCCGCACGAGCTCAGCGGCGGACAGCTGCAGCGCGTAGCGATCGCGCGGGCCCTGAGCACGCGTCCGGACTTCCTCATCGCCGACGAGCCCACGGCCGCGCTCGACGTGAGCGTGCGGGCCCAGGTGATGAACCTACTGGTCGATCTCAAGCAGGAACTCAACTTCTCGCTGCTGTTCATCAGCCACGACCTCGCCACCGTCTCCTACATCGCGGACCGGGTCGCGGTCCTCTACCTGGGGCGGCTGGTCGAGGTGGCCAGCATCGACGATCTGGAGCGGGACCCGCGGCATCCCTACACGGAGGCGCTGCTCGCGGCGGTCCCCCGCCCGGACCCGGACGCCGCCCGGCTCTATCGGGCCCCGGGTGGCGAGATCCCCTCTGCCGTGAACCCACCCTCCGGATGCCACTACCACCCGCGCTGTCCCCTTGCGGAAGAGCGCTGTCGCCAGGAGTACCCGCCGATCTCGGTGCTGTCGGGGAATCGCCGGCTGGCCTGCCATGTCCGAGCCGGCGACCGCCCCGCCCCGCGGCTCGGCGCGGGGGCCGGCGATGAACCTCCAGTTCCATACATCGATCCATCAAATTAGGCGGTCATATCGTGGATTTTCCAGCGAGCCCGTTGTTACGGAGCCTGAAGTGCGCCTGGGTCCAGACCCCGGACCTGGACCAGGCACGCACGCTGTGTGCCAGGGCGATCGGGCTCTCCGTCCTCGACTCCGGAGCGGTCGAGACGCACTGGGCCACCACGATTCGTGGGGCCCGCTGGGTCCTGTTCGGCGACCGCGACGAGGACGTCGGGCGGCTGTGCCTGATCGAGGGGGTCGCGCGTCCCGACGCACCGGGACTGCCCCGAGGGCTGGACAGCGTCGAGATCGTGGTCGCGGACGTGGACCGCGTGGCGGCCCGCGTCGACGCCTTCCCGGGGACCAGGCGAGTGGGGCGAACCATCGAGGCCGATCTCGCCGAACTCGGCGGCAACCGGCACCGCTCCGCGCTGTGGCGGATGCCGTGGGGCACACACCTGATCGTGACCGCGGGGCTCACCGCGGTCCCGGGCCGGCAGTTTCCCACCACCGACAAGGAGGCGGGCCGGGTCTTCGAGGTGCACGTCCGGACCTCCCGGCACGCCGACGGGCTCGCGCTCTACTCCGGCGCGCTGGGCATGCATCCCCTGATGTCGGCCCGGTTCGATCGGGGCCCCATCCACCAGGCGTGGGGATTGCCCACGGGCCGCCCCGTCGCCATGGATCTCCTCAAGACCGGACCCGCCGGTACGGGCTTGGGCGCCGTCGAACTGCAGGGGCACAACGCGGACACGCTGCAGGCCGACGCCCAAGGCGGCACCGTCGGCCTGACCTTCGAGGCACCCGACGTGGCGCTCGTGCACGCCGGTCTCCGGACTGCCGGTTACGAGCCATCGCCGGTGACCCGGATCGCCGCCGGCCCGTTCGCCGGACGCCTGGGGTTCACGGTGTCCGGTGTCGAAGGCGAACTGCTCGAGGTGATCGAAGTGGACGGTGCGCGATGAGCACCGTACGGCACGGCACGATCGAATACCGGGGCGACCACGGGCTGCGGGGTCGCGAGCGTTGGTCGATCAGCCTCCACGAGGACGGCACGAAGACCCTGACCGCGCACTGCCGCATGTTCGACACCCGGATCGAGCGATGGGTAGTGCACACCGTCGATGCGCGCATGCGACCGGTGAGTTCCTTCGTGAGCCACCGCCGGCAGGGCCGCTTCCTGGGCGAAGGACGGTTCTGGTTCGAGCCCGGCCTGTTGTCCGGCCACACCCACGTCCACGGCCGCGGAGTGCTGCAGCAACAGGTTCATATCGACGGCGAAGCCGACTACTTCGTCCCGCACGCCGTGGCCGGCGACTCGTGGATCACCCCCGCCGGCGGCCGGTCGGGCGACTGGCAGGAGATCCGGCACGGATACGCCTCCTCGCTGCTCCCGGACGGCTCCACCGGACCCCTGATCGAGCGTCACGAGGGATTGCGCATCCGGTTCGTCGGTGACGAGGACGTGAGTGTCCCCGCCGGAAAGTTCGCGACGGCGCACTTCGTCGTCAGTGCCCGGCCCGGGGTCGAAGAGCACCTCTGGGTCACCCGCGACGAGTTCGTCATGCTCGTCCGCCTGCGCTCCGATCGGCTCGCCACCACCTACGTCCTCACCGAGCTGACGGAGGAGGCCGGCTGGCCCGCCGTCGTAACGACCCAACAGCCGGAGGCCGAGCGCTGAACGTCCGCGACCGGGGGTGGCGCTCCGGCCGGCTCACCGCCCGATCCCGGCACCACACCCAACCGACAAACCCCCCCCGACCAGCAAACAACAGCCAAC
>JADGGF010000229.1 GCA_019690055.1 Micromonosporaceae bacterium | reverse complement strand
GGCCGGTCGAGCTGACCTGGCGCGAGATCACGCTGCCGCCGCCCGACGGCACCCGGAACGTGCTCGCCGGGACCGCGGTCTGTGACGGTCACTGGTACCTCGTTGGCGGACACGGCCTGATCGGGGCGGACGAAGAGTCGCCGGGCGCGGACGAACCGTTGCTGGGCACCGACGACACCATGGACCCGGCCGCCTGGACCAGCCGGGACGGACAGACCTGGACGGCGCTGCCGGTCGCGGCGTACAGCTACTACGGCGTGCGGAGCCTGCTGTGGGGGGCGGCCTGCCGGAACGGGACGCTGGTCGCGCTCGGCGGCAAGGTCGGCGGGGCGCACGGCAATCCGCGCATGGCCTCCTACTACCCGACCCGGACCGCCGACGGCACCGAGGTGCTCACCGAGATCAGCGCCAGCTTCGAGCTCTACGGCGGGCCGAAAGCCACCAACGTCGGACGCATCACCGCCGGCCCGCCCGGTTACCTGATCGTCGGCAACCGGTCGGCGGGCGCGGCGGTCTGGCTCTCCCCGACCGGGGAGACGTTCGAGATCGTCGAGGGCGCCCCGGTGCTCTCGGACTCCCCCGAGCGCGCCACCTGGGCGGCCGACGCCACGTTCCACGACGGCGAGTGGATCGTGGTCGGGTCCGTGGTGCCGACCGGCCGCCCCGACCGCGACCCGGCCGCGTGGCGCTCGCCCGACGGCCGCACGTGGACCGCCATGCCGGCCGAAGCCACCACCGACTACGACGAGCTCAGCGTCGTCGCGTCCGTCGCCGGATCGCTCACCGCCATCGGCACCCACGGCCCGACGTTCCGCGCGTGGCGGCTGGAGCCGGACGGCTGGCGCGCGAGCGGCCGCTTCGGCAGCACCCACGTCGAGCCGCGGGACGGGCGGCTCACCTCGGCCATCCCGGTCGACCTCGCCGCGGCCGGCGACCACCTCGTCGCCGTGGTCCAAGCGGGCTGGACGTACGAGCTGTGGATCAGTGCCGACGCCGGCGCCTCGTGGCGCCCGGTGGCTGCTCCCATCGACATGGCGGCCGAGGGAGGCCGGCACGTGGCGGTCGCCGGTATCCCGAGCGCGGGCGACGCCCCGGACCAGGTGCTCCTCCTCGTCGACGACGGACGAATAGCCCGCGCCTACGTCGCCTCGGTAACCGCGGTGTCATGACCCTGACATCCCGCCGTTGGCGGGCCTCAGATCACGCCGATCGTCACATGTGCACCATGGGACCGATTGTGTGCCTCAGCTGGATAACAGTTTGGAACAGCGGCCGCTTGGCCGTTAGCGGCAATGCCGGACCGTCGAGTAAGGTCCGCGACCAAGGATCTCATGCCGTGTCGGCCCGCCCTAACCCCGTGGATGCGTGAACCGTGCCACGGGGCGCCTTGGGCGGGAGCGCACAGCACTCCAGAGGAGGAAGACAAGCCGTGAGGCGAATCAATCTACGCGCCGTCGGCCTGGCCGCGGCGGCGCTCGGGCTCGTGGTGGCGGCGGGCTGCCAGGCCAACACGAATGACGGCGGCAACCAGGCGGCCGACTACTGCGGCAAGAAGGTCGGCTTCTTCGGCGCCCTGACCGGTGAGAACGCGGCCATCGTCATCCCGTCTCGCGACGGCGCGAAGCTCGCGTTCAAGCAGTACAACGAGGCCAACCCCGACTGCCAGCTCCAGATGGTCGAGTTCGACAGCCAGGGCGACCCCGACAAGGCGGCGGGCTTCGCGCAGCAGGTCGTCGCCGACCAGGACTTCCTGGGCGTCATCGGTGGCGCCTTCTCGGGCGAGACCAACGGCACCATGCCCGTCTTCCAGGGCGGCGGCGTGCCGATGATCAGCCCGTCGGCGACCCGGGTCGACCTGTCCGGCCGCCCCGGTATCACGGTCTTCCACCGCGTCGTGGGCCACGACGGTACGCAGAGCGCGGCGATCGCCAAGTTCCTGCGGGACGAGGGCGCCACGAAGGTGTTCCTCATCGACGACGGCAGCGCGTACGGCGCCGGCCTGACCGCTGAGCTGGCCAAGCGGCTCGACGAGGGCACCCCGAAGATCCCCTACGCCACCGACAAGGTGCAGGAGCAGCAGACGATCTTCGACGCGACGGTTGCGAAGATCCAGGCCGAGCAGCCCGACTACATCTTCTACGGTGGGTACCCGCGGGAGGCGGCGCCGCTGTTCCGCCAGATCCGGGGCGCCAACATCACCGCGCAGCTGCTCGGCGCCGACGGTCTGTACGACCCGGCCCTCGCGACGAACACCGAGGGTGCGGCCGAGGGCGCGATCATCACCTGCCCGTGCCTTCCGGCTTCGGAGGCCGGTGGCACCTTCACCGCGGACTTCAAGGCGGAGTACGGCACCGAGCCTGGCTCCTACGGTGCTGAGGGCTACGACGCCGCGAAGGTCTTCATCGACGTGATCAGCGGCGGCGCGTCCACCCGCGCCGACGTTCTGACCGGGATCAAGGCCTACGACAAGGAGGGTGCGTCGAAGCACATCAAGTTCGACGCGGGCGGCGACGTCGACCCGAGCGTCGTGGTCGTCTGGGCCTACAAGGTCGAGGGTGACGGCCTCACTCCGCTCAGGGCACTGGGCGTTCAGTAGTCCGAGGTCGGAACTGAAATGATGTCGCGGTGCGGCCGGGGGAACGCCCCGGCCGCACCTTGCATCGCGGCAGGAGCACATATCGGTGAACACCCTCATTGACCACATCGGCCAGTACACCGTGGACGGTGTCTCCAAGGGAGCTATCTATGCCCTGGTGGCACTCGGCTACACCCTCGTCTACGGTGTGCTCCGACTCATCAACTTCGCCCACTCCGAAGTCTTCATGGTGGGCACCTTCGCCATCCTGGTGACCTACACGGTCCTGGACGTCCAGCAGTACCCGGCGCTGGTCGTGGCAATCCCCACCGCGCTGCTGGGTCTGGTGGTCGCCGGCCTCGCCTCGGGAGGCATCGCGCTCGCGGTCGAACGCGCGGCCTACCTACCGTTGCGGCGCAAGAACGCGCCACCGCTGATCTTCCTCATCACGGCCATCGGTGTTTCGATGATCCTCGTCGAGGTCTTCGGGCTCCTGCTGCCGAGGCGGATCGGCCACCTGCTGCCCGAGGTCTTCGGTCGGGAACGCGCGGCCTCGCTGTCGGTGCCGTACCTCTTCGAGCGCCGACCGGTGCTGACCATCGGCGACACGACGATCGACACCATTCACGTCATCGTCGTCGTCGCCGCCGTCGTGATGATGATCGGCCTGGATCTGTTCATCAACCGAACCCGCTACGGACGGGGCGTGCGCGCGGTGGCGCAGGACCCGCAGACCGCGGCGCTCATGGGCGTGAACCAGGACCGCGTGATCATGCTGATCTTCGTGCTCGGCGGGGTCATGGCCGGCGCCGCCGCGCTGCTCTGGACGATTCGGATCGGTAACACGCAGAGCGCCATCGGTTTCGTGGTCGGCCTCAAGGCATTCACCGCGGCGGTGCTCGGCGGCATCGGCAACCTGCGCGGGGCCTTGCTGGGCGGCATCCTGCTCGGCGTCGTCGAGGTCTACGCCGCCGCCATCACGGCCTCGATCTGGGAAGACGTCTTCGCATTCGTCATTCTTGTCATCGTCCTGATGTTCCGGCCGACGGGTCTGCTGGGCGAGTCGTTGGGGAGGGCCCGCGCATGACCACACACCCCGAGACGAGCACGCCGACCGTGGGCACGCCTCGCCACGCGGCGACGGCCGAGCCGGCCGAGGGCAACGTCCTGCGTCGGCTCAACCAGCGGCGTCGGGACGCGCAGGCGGCCGTCCGGCAACGCTGGCAGGGCCTGCCGAAGTGGCAACGGGTCATCGCCGTGCTGGCCTTCGTCGTGTTCCTCTACTACCTGCCCTGGCTCGGCTATCTGCCCGGTGGTGCGCCGCCCCGGAACCCGGTGGCCAACATTCAGATCCCGCCGTTCCACCTCCTCCGGACCGACCTCGGGGCCGGCGGGAGCCCCTGGGCGGCGGTGCTGTTCACCTGCGCGCTCTACGTGATGGTCGCGATCGGCCTCAACGTGGTCATCGGCCTGGCCGGACTGCTCGACCTGGGCTACATCGGCTTCTTCGCGGTCGGCGCCTACAGCGTCGCCATCTTCGGGTCGGTCGACTCGCCGGTGGTCCAGGCACTGCAGGAGCGCTTCGGGCTCTCCCAGAACTGGGCGGTCGGGTGGGCCCTGTGCATCCCCATCGCCATCGTGTTGACGTCGGTCTCCGGCGTCATCCTCGGTTGGCCGACGCTGCGGTTGCGCGGCGACTACCTGGCGATCGTGACGCTCGGCTTCGGTGAGATCATCCGGATCGCCGCCCGGAACCTCAACGGCCAGTCCGGCCCGAACATCACGAACGGTCCCCGGGGCATCAGCGCCATTCCCGGCCCGGAGGGTCCGCCCTCACCGGACAACCAGATCTTCGGGCTGGTCGACGCCAAGCCGTGGTACTGGCTGGCGTTGACGCTGGTGATCCTCATGGTCCTGGGTGTCCGCCGCTTGGAGCACAGCCGGGTCGGCCGCTCCTGGCTGGCGATCCGGGAGGACGAGGACGCGGCCGCGGTCATGGGCGTGCACGGGTTCAAGTTCAAGCTCTGGGCGTTCGCGATCGGTGCGGTGCTCGGCGGGACCTCCGGCTTCCTCTTCGCGAGCCGGTACGCCTACATCGACCCGAACCAGTTCGACCTCCAGCTGTCGATTCTGTTCGTGGCGATGGTCGTGATCGGTGGCTCCGGCAACATGGTCGGGGTCAGCGTCGGCGCGATCCTGCTGGTGTACCTGCCGGAGCGGTTCCGCGACCTGGACGAGTGGCGGATGCTCTACTTCGGCCTCGCCATGGTGCTGATCATGATCCTCCGCCCGCAGGGCCTGATCCCGAGTCGTCGACGGGCGCGCGAGCTCGCCGACCGGGCCGAGGAAGTGAGCGGCGGCCGCCACCGGCGCGCAGAGGAGGCAACGATCAATGCCTGAGCTGACCGAGATCCCCCAGTCCGCTCCGGTCTCCCCACCCACCCGTCGGGCTCTGCTCGAGGTCGACCACGTCACCCTCAACTTCGGTGGCGTGGTGGCGCTCGAGGACGTCACCTTCAACGTGTACGAAGGGGAGATCCTCGGCCTGATCGGGCCCAACGGTGCCGGCAAGACGACGTGCTTCAACGTCATGAGCGGGGTCTACAAGCCGACCTCGGGTGAGGTGCGTTTCCAGGGCCAACGGGTCAGCGGTCGCAAGCCGTACCAGATCAGCCGGATGGGCATCTCCCGGACGTTCCAGAACATCCGTCTCTTCCCGGAGATGACGGCGATCGAGAACGTCATGGTCGGCACCGACTCGCGGCACAAGACCAGCGTGCTCGGCGCGCTGTTCCGGCTCTACCGCGTACGGCCGAAGGAGCACGAGCTGCCCCAGGTCACCGCGACCGGTGGCCTTCCCCGGCTCTGGCAGCAGACGCGCCGAGGGTTCGCCAAGGTCTTCGGCCTGTCCCGGCACATCCTTGAAGAACGGGCGGCCGAGCAGAAGGCGCTGGATCTGCTGAGGCTGGTCGGCATCGCGGACCGCGCCAACGACGTGGCCCGCAACCTGCCGTACGGCTACCAGCGGCGTCTGGAGATCGCCCGGGCCCTGGCCACGGAACCCGCGTTGCTGTGCCTGGACGAGCCGGCCGCCGGCTTCAACCCGGCCGAGAAGGAGGACCTGCTCAAGCTCATCAAGCGCATCCGGGACATCGGGCACACGGTGCTGCTCATCGAGCACGACATGCGCCTGGTCATGGGGGTCACCGACCGTATCGTTGTGCTGGAGTTCGGTCGCAAGATCGCTGATGGAACCCCGGCCGAGGTGGCCCGGGACCCGAAGGTGATCGCCGCCTACCTCGGGGAGTCCGTCGATGCTGCTTGAACTGCAGGATGTCAAGGTCGCGTACGGCCGCATCGAGGCCCTGCACGGGATCTCGCTGCACGTCAACGAGGGCGAGATCGTGGCGCTGATCGGGGCCAACGGCGCCGGCAAGACCACCACGATGCGCGCCATCTCCGGCCTGCGCCCGTTGTCCGGCGGAAAGATCATCTTCAATGGCGAGGACATCAGCCGGCTCCGCGCCGATCTGCGCGTGGTCCGGGGCCTCTGCCAGGCCCCCGAGGGACGGCAGATCTTCCCGGGCATGACGGTGCTCGAGAACCTCGACATGGGCGCCTACACCCGACGCGACAAGGCGGGCATCGCCGCCGACCTGGCGCGGGTGTACGACCTGTTCCCCCGGTTGAAGGAGCGCGCCAAGCAAGCCGCCGGCACGCTCTCCGGCGGTGAGCAGCAGATGCTCGCCATCGGGCGGGCGCTCATGGCCCGGCCCAAGGTGCTGCTGCTGGACGAGCCGTCGATGGGTCTGGCGCCCATGCTGATCCGGCAGATCTTCGAGATCATCACCGAGATCTCGCAGCAGGGGACGACGATCCTGGTCGTCGAGCAGAACGCGCAGCAGGCGCTCTCCCGCGCCCACCGGGCCTACGTGCTGGAGACCGGCCGCATCGTCAAGGAGGGGACCGGCAACGACCTGCTGCACGACCCCGCCGTCCGCGAGGCCTATCTCGGCGTGGCCTGAGCAGACCGGTTTCGAGCGGTCAGCGCCGGCTTCCGGTCGCCGCCGCATCCTCGCACACGGGGGGGGGCGGCGGGCCGGAGCCCGGATGGCTGAGCCGTCGGCAGGAGGGTCTGATCAGTCCCTGGTCGGGTCGTCGCCACGGTCAACCGCGTCCCACAGCTCCGCTGCGGAGAGGCGGGGCGAGGTTGGGACGCCGGCTCCGCTCGTCACTGCGCCACCCGTGACCGCCTCCCCAACGGTCGCGCCAGCCGTGACCACCTCCCCAGCGGTCGCACCAGCCGTGACCACCGCGCCGGCCGTCGCGCCACCCGTGGCCGCACCGCTGGTGGCCGCGCCGCCCAGCGCCGCCGCGCGGGTGCCCGTCCCGACGTCACCACCCGGTGTCGGCCCCCCGAACCCGGCCCCGCTGGGCGCCCCGAGGCTGGAACCGTACGGCCGGTTGCGCCGGTACCGCGCGCCCATCTCGGGCC
>JADGGF010000228.1 GCA_019690055.1 Micromonosporaceae bacterium | reverse complement strand
AGCGCGCCCTCGCCGCCCCAAAGCCCGCTGCCCCGACGCCCGCCGCCCCGACTGCCGGCGAACCGTCCGGCCGGGCGTCCCTGCCCGCCGACCTGACCCCGCGCGAGGTCGAGGTGCTCGCCCTGGTCGGGGCCGGCCTGTCCAACGCGGAGATCAGCGAGCGGCTGGTCGTCTCGGCCGCCACCACGAAGACCCACATCCGGCACCTGCTGGCCAAGACCGGGGCTCGCGACCGCGCCCAGCTCGTGATCCTGGCGTACGAGTCCGGCCTGGTCGCCCCGACGGCCCGGCCGGCGGGTGGGTTCTCGCCGGGCCCGGTGTGACGTACGTCCGGCCACCCCCCGTTTGAGCAGCTCTAACCAGGCAACTAAGGTGAGCCTCACCAAAGGTTAGGAGAGGCTTACCATGCGATCTATGCGACTGCTGACCGCGCTGTCGGCCGCGGTCCTCGTCGTGGCCGGGTGCGCCGGTCAGACGGAGACGACCTCGGCGGTCGGCGACGCGGCCGGCGGGTTTCCAGTCACCATCCGGCACGCGTTCGGCGAGACGGTCATCCCGGCCAAGCCGGAGCGCGTCGCGACCGTCGCCTGGGCCAACCACGAGGTGCCGCTGGCCCTGGGGATCGTGCCGGTCGGCTTCCCCGCGGCGACGTGGGGGGACGACGACGGTGACGGCGTGCTCCCGTGGGTGGAGGAGCGGCTGGAGGAGCTCGGGGCGGAGACCCCGGTGCTGTTCGACGAGACCGACAGCATCGACTTCGAGGCGGTGGCCGACACCAACCCCGACGTCATCCTGGCCGCGTACTCGGGCCTGACCCAGGAGGAGTACGACACGCTGAGCCAGATCGCGCCGGTCGTCGCCTACCCGGACGTGGCCTGGTCGACCTCGCTGCAGGACATGATCCGGCTCAACAGCCGGGCGCTCGGCCTGGCCGAGGAGGGGGAGCGGCTCATCGCCGACTTGGAGAAGCAGATTTCCGACAGCCTCGCGCGCTACCCGCAGCTGACCGGCAAGAGCGCGATGTTCAGCTGGTTCGATCTCAATGACCTGAGCCAGGTCGGCTTCTACACGACGCACGACACGCGGCCCGGTTTCCTCGCGAGCATCGGGTTCGCGACCCCGGCGATCGTGGCCGAGCGGTCGGCCGCGTCCGAGGCGTTCTTCGACACCGTCAGCGCCGAGCAGGCGGACCTGTTCGCGGACGTGGACATCATCGTCGCGTACGACACGCCCGACGGCGCGGGTCTGGCCGCGGCTCAGGCGCACCCGCTGCTGTCGCGCATTCCGGCCATCGCGCGCGGCTCGGTGGTCCTCCTCGAGAACGGCACGCCGCTGGCCGCGTCGGCCAACCCGTCGCCGCTGTCCGTGGGCTGGGGCATCGAGGAGTACGTCGCCCTGCTGGCGGCCGCCGCCGACAAGGTGGACAGGGCCGGCTCAGCTGGCGGGGCCGGCGAGGCCGGCGCAGGCGAGTGACCACGCTCGTCGCCCCGCAGCGGTCACCGGGCGTCGCGGTCCCGCGGCGCCCGCTGCCCGCTCGGCTCGCCTGGCTCGGGATCGCCGTGGTGGCCCTGGTGCTGGTCGCCACGGCTTCGGTCGCCTTCGGGTCCCGGGTGGTGAGCCTGCACGAGATCGTCTCGGCGTTCACCGGCACCGAGGACGGCATCGCGCAGGCCGCCGTCCGCGGCCGGCTTCCCCGGACGATTCTGGCGGTGGTCGTGGGGGCGACGCTGGGTCTGGTCGGGACGGTCCTGCAGGCCGTCACCCGCAACCCGCTGGCCGACCCGCAGGTTCTCGGCATCACGTCGGGGGCGTCCCTGTTCGTGGTGACCGGCATCGCCTTCGTGGGGCTGGCCAGCCCGATGGCGTACATCTGGGTGGCGATCGCCGGGTCGGCGCTGGCGGCGACGTTCGTCTATGCGATCGGCTCGCTCGGGCGGGGCGGGCCGACTCCGCTCAAGCTGGCGCTGGCCGGGGCGGCGACCTCGGCGGCCTTCAACGCGTTGATCAGCGCGATCCTGTTGCCCCGCATCGAGGTCATGGACGAGTTCCGGTTCTGGGAGATCGGTGGGGTCGGCGGGGCGACGTACGACAAGCTCGCCCTGGTGGCGCCGTTCCTGGTCACGGGGGCGCTGATCTGCTTCCTGTCCGCACGGGGCCTCAACGCGCTGGCCCTCGGGGACGACGTGGCCGCCGGCCTCGGCGAGCGGGTCGCCCGGACCCGGCTGCTCGCGGCGACCGGGGCGTTCATCCTGTGCGGCGCCGCCACGGCCGTGGCCGGGCCCATCGGCTTCGTCGGGCTCATGGTGCCCCACGCCTGCCGCCTGCTCGTCGGGGTCGACCACCGCTGGCTGCTGCCCTGCTCCGCTCTCGCCGGGGCCACGCTGCTCACCGCCGCCGACGTGGTCGGCCGGCTGGTCGCCCGACCGTCCGAAGTGGACGTCGGCATCGTCACGGCGCTCATCGGCGCGCCGTTCTTCATCGTCATGGTCCGCCGCCTGAGGATGCGATCGCTGTGAGCGCCGGTGTCCTGACGAGCACGGGGGTGGTCGCCGCCGGTCGGGCCCGGCGCACGCGGCGCTGGCGTCTGATCGTCACCATCCTGGCGATCGCGGTCGTCGTCGCGTTCTGCCTGAGCCTGATGGTCGGTCGGACGTTCTACGGCCCGGATGAGGTCCTGCGCGTCATCGCCGGGCAGAAGGTGCCGGGGGCGTCCTTCACCGTCGGCGTGCTGCGGCTGCCACGCGCCGTGCTGGCCGCGTTGGCCGGGTTCGCGTTCGGCCTGGCCGGGGTGACGTTCCAGACGATGCTGCGCAACGCGCTCGCCGCACCCGACATCATCGGCATCAGCTCGGGGGCGAGCGCGGGCGCCGTGTTCGCCATCCTGGTGCTGAAGGTGAGCTCGGCCGCGACCGTCTCGGTGCTGGCGATCGTGACCGCCCTCGCCACCGCAGGTTTGATCTATCTACTCGCGTACAAAGATGGCGTGCTCGGCACCCGCCTGATCCTCATCGGGATCGGCATCGGGGCCATCCTCAAGAGTCTGGTGAGCTACCTCATCGTCCGGGCGGCGGCCTGGGACCTCCAGGTCGCCATGCGGTGGCTGACCGGCAGCCTCAACGGTGCCGCCTGGAGCCGAGTGCTGCCCCTGGCCGTGGCGGTCGCCGTGTTCGTCCCGCTGTTGCTCGGGCAGGCGCGCAACCTCGACCTGCTGCGGCTCGGGGACGACGCGGCCGCGGCCCTGGGCGTCCGGGTGGAGCGCACCCGCCTGGTCGCCATCCTCGGCGCGGTGGCGCTGACCGCGTTCGCCACGGCCGCCACCGGGCCGATCGCGTTCGTGGCCTTCCTGGCCGGCCCGATCGCGGCGCGCATCGTCGGGCCGAGCGGATCGCTGATGATCCCGGCGGCGCTGGTGGGCGCCCTGCTCGTGCTGGTCTCCGACCTCATTGGACAGTTCGCCTTCGACACGCGTTACCCGGTCGGCGTCATCACCGGCGCCGTCGGGGCGCTGTACCTCGTGTTCCTTCTTGTTCGCACCAATCGCTCGGGAGGTTCGCTGTGACCGACACCCACGTCCTGCGTGTCGAGGGCGTCACCCTCGCGTACGGCGAGCGCACGGTGGTCGAGTCGCTCGACCTGCTCGTGCCGCCCGGCCAGATCACCGCCATCATCGGGGCCAACGCCTGCGGCAAGTCGACCCTGCTGCGGGCGATGTCCCGCCTGCTGGCCCCGCGCCACGGCCGGGTGGTCCTCGACGGCAAGGACCTGCACCGCCTCCCGACCCGCGAGGTCGCGCGCACGCTCGGGTTGCTGCCTCAGTCGCCGATCGCCCCGGAGGGCATCACGGTGTCCGATCTGGTCGCCCGGGGCCGCCACCCCTACCGGCGGCTGCTCGCCCGGTGGACCGCCGAGGACGACGCGGCCGTGGCCCGGGCCCTGGAGCTGACCGGTACGGTCGACCTCGCGGACCGACCGGTCGAGGAGCTCTCCGGCGGGCAGCGGCAACGCGTGTGGATCGCCATGGCCCTGGCTCAGCAGACCGACATCCTGCTCCTCGACGAGCCGACGACGTTCCTCGACCTGAACCACCAGGTGGAGGTGCTCGACCTGCTGACCGACCTCAACCGGGAGCGCGGCACCACCATCGTGATGGTGCTGCACGACCTCAACCTCGCCGCCCGCTACGCCGACCACCTCGTGGCGGTGAAGGCCGGCCAGGTCTACGCCGCCGGCGCCCCGGAGGCGGTGCTGGACGCCACGCTCGTCCGGGAGGTCTTCTCGATGGACAGCCAGGTCGTCCCCGACCCGGTGACGGGCCGGCCGCTCGTCCTGCCGATCAGCCGGCACCACTGCTCGGTGGACCGTCGCGAGCCCGTCACGCTGGGGGTGTAGATGCGCGCCTTCCACGCCACCGTCGTCGACGTGGTGGACCTCAGCCCGGCCATGCGCCGGGTGGTCTTCGGCGGCGCCGATGTGGCCGAGTTCCGCAGCACCGGGGTCGGCGACGAGTACATCCGGTTGCTGTTCCCCGAGAATCCCGAGCAGGTGCCCGACCTGCCGCCGATCGTCGACGGCAACATCGACTACGGTGCCATCGATGTCAGTCGGCTGCGGACGTACACGGTCCGCGATCACGACCCGGCGGCCGGAACGATCACCGTCGACTTCGTCGTGCACGAGGGCGGCGTGGGCGCCTGGTGGGCCCGGCAGGCCGTCCCGGGTCAGGTGATCGCCATCAACTCGCCCGACGCGCTCTACTCGCCGCCGCCGGACCTGCAGTGGCTGGTGCTGGTGGCCGACTACGCCGGCCTGCCGGCGGCCGCCCGCATCGCCGAGACGACCGCCGACCACGTGCGCGTCCGCCTCATCGTCGAGATCGCCGACGAATCCCATCGCATCCCGATCGCCGCCCGGCCCAACCTCGAGGTCACGTGGCTTCTCGGCGGCAACGGCCACGGGCCCAGCCGGCTGGAGGAGGTGGTGCGGGCGCTGCCTCGACCGGACGGCGTCGGCTACATCTGGGTCGCCGGCGAGAGCCGGACCCTGCGCGGCGTACGCCGGTACCTGCGCAAGGAGCTCGGCCTGCCGGCGACGGCTTACAAGACCGTGGGTTACTGGATCGAGCGGGCCGAGCAGTGGCGCGAGCGCTACGCCGCGCTCGACGAGGCCACGAAGCGGGAGCTGGAGTCGCTGTGGTCCAGCGGCCGCGACGAGCAGGAGATCGAGGACGAGTACGACGCGCGCCTCACCCTCCTCGGCCTGTGACCACGACGAGCCGCACCCCGCCTGACCTCGCCGAGGTCGGCCTGGAGCCGCTCGCCGACTACCTCGCCCGATTCGTGGATTCCTGCGCCGCACCCGTCTCAGCCCCAGGGCGTAGGCCCACGATCAGCCCACGCGTCGATGCCTCGGCCGGGTGGGGCGACGAATGATCGGGGCATGTCGGACGAGGCGCAACTGCTGGTGCGGCTGGACCGGGTGACCCGTACGTATGCGGACGGCTCATCCACGGTCGTCGCGCTGGCCGAAACCACAATGGACATTCCCGCCGGCCGGCTCGTCACGGTGATGGGGCCGTCCGGGTCGGGCAAGTCCACCCTCCTGTCGCTCATCGGGGGCCTGGACGTTCCCACCGCGGGTCGCGTCACCGTGCTGGGCCGCGACGTCGCCGCGCTCAGCCCGGTGGAGCAGGCGCGGCTGCGCCGGCGGGTGGTGGGGTACGTGTTCCAGGACCTGAATCTGCTGCCCGGACTGACCGCCGAGGAGAACGTCGCCCTGCCGCTGGAACTCGACGGGGCCTCGTACCGGTCGGCCGCCACCGCCGCCCGCGAGGCGCTGGCCCGGGTCGGGCTGGCCGGCAAGGAGTCCCGGTTCCCGGCCCAGCTCTCCGGCGGGGAGCAGCAGCGGGTCGCCGTGGCTCGGGCGCTGGTCGGCGGCCGGCGGGTGATCCTGGCCGACGAGCCGACCGGCGCGCTGGACAGCGCGACCGGGCGCGCGGTCATCGAGCTGCTGCGCCGGTTCTGCGACACCGGCGGGTCCTGCGTCATGGTGACCCACAACCCCGCGCACGCCGAGGTGGCCGACATCGTGGTCCGGCTGCGCGACGGCGTGGTCACCGAGGTCGAGCACCGCACCAACCAACGGGTTGGCGTCCCGGGACGGACGGCATGAGCGCCCGGGCTGCGCTGCTGCGGCTGGCCCGGCGGGACGCGCGCCAGCACCGGCGGCGGACGCTGCTCATGCTGGTGCTCATCGCGCTGCCCATCGCCGGCACCGCGCTCGCCGCCACGCTCTTCACCACGGTGCGCGTCACCGGCGAGGACCGGGCGACCGCGGCCATGGGCCACGCCGACCTGGCCCTCTACGCGTCGTCCGGCGAGGCGGACTGGTCACAGGTACAACCGCTGCTGGGCCCGGTCGAGCACGTCGAGCCGGTCGCGATCCAGACGCGGCAGCTCAGCCAGGGTTCGTCCACAGTGGAGGCAGCTATCTGGGCGGCGGACGAGTCCCGGACCGCGCGGCAGATGCTGCAGCTCGTCGACGGAGCCTGGCCCGACCGGCCGGGCGAGCTGCTGCTGACCCCGGCCCTGGCCGACGACCTCGGCGTGCGGGTCGGCGATGCGGTGACCGTCGATGGCACGAGGTACGAGCTCGTCGGCCTCGCCCGCGACCGGCTCGACCTCGACCGGCGCGTCGGGGTGACCGTCCTCGGCGGCCGGACGCCCACCGCCTGGTTCGTCACGCTGCCCGAAGGCACCTCGCTCGACCTGGCCACGAGCAGCGCGGTGGAGTCGCACGGCTTCCTCCCGGCGCAGCGCAGCACGATCGTCGCCGCGAGCGAGGGTGAGGCGGCGCTCGGCATCGTGCTGCTCGGTGGCCTCGGCTTCGTGGTGGTCATGCTCGTCGCTGCGGCGGCGTTCGCGGTCGTCGCCGAGCAGCGCCGCCTCGACCTGGCCCGGCTGCGGGCCGTCGGCGCCACCCCACGCCAGCTCCGCGCCGCGGTCACGGCGAGCGGCTGGGTGGTGGGGGTGCTCGCGGCCGGGGCCGGGGTCCTGGTCGGCGTCGGGGCCACGGTCGTGGCC
>JADGGF010000227.1 GCA_019690055.1 Micromonosporaceae bacterium | reverse complement strand
GAACGGGCGATCAACGTCTGATCCCGGGCGCCCGGTGCGCCCGGCCGGGGCCCGTACGCGGGACGCATGGGCTGGGTCCGGTCCGGCGGGCCGGGGGGACGCCGCTGGCCGGGTGGCGGTGGCGGTCCACCCCGTCCCGGGCCGCCGCGACCGCCGTATCCGCGGCCGCCGGGCCCGGGCGGCCCGTCGTCCTCCTCGTCGTCGTTCTTCCGTACGAAGAGCAGCACGATCGCTCCGACGCCGGTGAGCACCAGCAGGCCGCCGATGACGATCATCGTGATCGCGAAGCCCGAGAGACCGCTGTCGGGCGGCGCGGAGGCGGCGACGCTGGTGGTGGCGTCGGTGGTGGCCTCCTCAGTCTCGGTTGGGGGCGGCTGCTCGCTGGTCGGGGTCGCTGTCGTGATCACTTCGACGCGCAGCGAAACGCCGGTCAGCGCCACGTTCGGACTCGCGCGGAACTGGTCCTTGCTGTCGAAGTCGCGGATGCCGTCCTTGCGCACGAGGAACCGAACCACCCCGGCGGCGATCGGCTTCTGCGGGGTACCCGTGATCGAGAACGATCCGTCCGCGCCGGTACCGATGTTGTCCCACGTGGTGCCGGCGCTGTCGATCATGGTCACCCGGGCGTCCTTGACCGGCTCGCCCGTGTAGACATCGGTCACCGTTCCGCGCACCTCGGGCACGGTCGGCGTGGCCCGGACCGTGAACTCCTGAACCGTGCTCCACGGTGTGTTGTTGAGGTAGATGCGAACCTTGACCCGGGTGTCGGAGGCGAACACACCGTTGGCGGTGAAGGTCGCAGTGAAGTCGACGCCGTCCTGGCCGATCGGTACGTCCCCGCGGCTGCAGTCGCCCGAGCACTCGACCTGCGGGTTGTCCGCTTCGATCCGGACGGTGGCGCTCTCCCCGTTCGCGTTCCTCGTGTAGACGGTCCACGTCGCCGTCACCTGCTGGCCAGGGTTGATGACCGTGGCCGAGAGGCCGAAGTTGGAGACTTCCGGGGCAGCGTGGGCGGGCCCTGCGATACCGCCGACACCGGCGGCCGTGACGACCGCAACCACTGCAGCGCGAATGGCCCACGCTTGAGCGCGCGTCCTCATCGCCACGTCCTCTCGACTAACACGCACCCTCGGTGCCGGTGGCACCGCAGGCACACTATGCCGTGCTCACGGTCGTCCTGCGACCCAGGGTGCGCCGACGCCCGCCCGCAAACCGTATCGTCCAGCCGTGGCGGGCAGAAGTAACGACTCAGCGGCAATCAAGCAACGGGTCGCGGCACTGGTTGCGCGGATGGCCGCCGGCGAGGTACCGGACCGAGCGGAGGTACGCGACGCCGTACGGGCGTTGCTGATCCGGCTGCGGGAGCGCGCCCCTGGTCGTTCGGTGGAGGTGCGCGTGCCGCCGTACGCCGCAGTCCAGTGTGTGGCCGGGCCGCGCCACACGAGGGGTACGCCACCCAACGTGGTCGAGACCGACGCGGAGACGTTTTTTCTCCTGGCTACGGGCGAGCTCGGCTTCTCGGAGGCGGTGGCGGCGGGACGGGTGCGGGCGAGCGGCGTGCGGGCCGACCTCACCCCGTACCTGCCGTTGCTCGAGTCCGCCCGGCCCTCAGACGAATGGCCCGAAACTCCCGACCGTCCGACGGAATCCGGGCACCAGAGCGGCCAATAGCCCGCACTGGAGCGACCAATCGTCCACCCGGAGGACCACCGCCGAGTCAGGTCACCCGACATCGGAGAGACGGACAGTCCGCGGCCGCAGTAATGAATAGTCCGACATAGGAGATAGGACGCTTTGTGCGGTGGGCGCACGTCGGCACGTGCATCCGCAGGTTCATCGGCCCGATCGGGTCGCGACACGCGCAGACACGCGCGTGACTGTGCATCCGCACCGTTGGAGTGGCTGATCTGCCCCGTTTGAGAGAAGATGAGCCGGTGCGCCCCGAGGGCTGAGTAAACGGAGAGTAGTGACGAGCGTGCTTGACGGCTACGGCCCGCCGCACAATCATGGCTCACCGTAACCAGACCGGACGGGCGTAGACTCACAGAGGGTTGTCCGACTCGGGTCGTCCCTGGCGTCCGACCGGACGCGGCCTCGGCCGAACGACCCTCACCGACCGTGAGCGCGCCGCCGACCGCGGCGCGTGCCCACCGATCCGACGGGAGCGGCAGGTGCCCAGAGCCGACGGCCGACTCAGCCACAACCTTGATCCGATGGAACAAGGTCCCCAGGACCGTTGCGGCGTCTTCGGGGTGTGGGCCCGCGGTGAGGATGTCGCCAAGCTCGCGTACTTCGGTCTCTACGCGCTCCAGCACCGGGGACAGGAGGCGGCCGGCATCGCCGTGAGCGACGGCACGGGCGTCGTCGTGTACAAGGATCTCGGTCTGGTGGCCCAGGTCTTCGACGAGCCCACGCTGGCCAGCCTGCGCGGCCACATCGCGGTGGGGCACACCCGCTACTCCACCACCGGCTCGTCGAACTGGGAGAACGCCCAGCCCACGCTGCGGGCGACGATGGTCAGCTCCGACGACCGGCCGGCGACCACCATCGCCTTGGCCCACAACGGAAACCTGGTGAACACCGCCGAGCTGCACCGGCAGGTCCAGGAACTCGGTCTGGTCGACGACGCCACCTCCGACACGGCTCTGGTCGCCACCCTGCTCGCGTCCCGCCCCGATCTGTCGGTTGAGGCCGCGGCGCTGGAGCTGCTGCCGAAGCTGCGGGGTGCCTTCAGCTTTGTCTTCATGGACGAGGAGACGCTCTACGCCGCGCGCGATCCGCAAGGCGTACGCCCGCTGGTCCTCGGTCGCATCGAACGGGGCTGGGTGGTGGCGAGCGAGACCGCCGCCCTGGAGACCGTGGGTGCCAGCTTCGTGCGGGAGGTGGAACCCGGCGAACTGCTCAGCATCGGCGACGACGGCCTGCGGTCGACGCGGTTCGCCAGCCCGGACCCGAAGGGCTGCCTCTTTGAGTACGTCTATCTCGCCCGGCCGGACAGTGTGATCTCGGGCCGCAACATCTATGCGGCGCGCGTCGCGGTCGGCCGTACGCTCGCCCGCGAGCATCCGGTCGACGCCGACATCGTGATCGGTGTGCCGGACTCCGGTATCCCGGCCGCCATCGGGTACGCCGAGGCGTCGGGCATTCCGTACAGCGCCGGCCTGGTGAAGAACGCCTACGTGGGGCGGACGTTCATTCAGCCCAGCCAGACCATCCGCGAGCTGGGCATCCGCCTCAAGCTCAATCCGCTCCGGGAGATCGTCCGGGGTAAACGCGTCATCATGGTCGATGATTCGATCGTGCGCGGCAACACCCAGCGGGCTCAGGTGCGGCTGCTGCGTGAGGCCGGTGCGGTCGCGGTCCATGTCCGGATCTCCTCGCCGCCGGTCACGTGGCCGTGCTTCTACGGCATCGACTTCGCTACCAGGGCCGAGCTCATCGCCAACGGGCTCGACACGGAGGGCATCCGGGCGTCGATCGGCGCGGATTCCCTGGGGTACGTCTCGCTCGAAGGGCTGATCGCCGCGACCGAGCAGCCACGGACCCGGCTCTGCCGCGCCTGTTTCGACGGTGAGTATCCGATCGACCTGCCCCAAGACGGCATGGTCGGCAAGCATCTACTGGAGGGAGTGCAGCGGCGGCTTTCCGAGCGAGGCCGGCCCACCCAGCCGGCGATGGTCGCGGAACGGAACCATCCGTTCAGTCCGCCGGTCGCGCCCACACCGCGGAGCCTGTCGCTCGGTGCGCCCGCACCCAGCGACCAGAACGCCACCCCCAGGGGCGCTCACCCGCATCGCTGATGCGGTCCCGCCCAAGCCCGGCCGTCCCACCGTCGCCGGGCGGTTCGTAGGGAGGAACAACGGTGACCTCTGTCTACCCGGCGCCAGGACCTTCACAGCGCAGCGAGCCCCGACGCGCCGGACTGGTGGCCCTCCGTCCACCGATTCAGGTTGCCCGCTCAACCGAGCCGGGCGCGGCCCGCGGGGCGGGGCGGTACCGCCAGCCGGTCAAGTCTTTGAATCTCGATACGTCGATCCAGCCGCAGCCTGAGGGGGTGGCGGCGCTCCGGACGACCACGGCACGGTTTGGGCGGCCCGAGGTGGTCGACTACGCCTCCGGTTTCGTCGGGCTGCTCCGGTTCGGTTTCGACGGGCTCACCCAGCCGCTGCTCGCCTCGGCGACCGATGGCGTGGGTCCCAAGCTCTCCATCGCCCAGCAGATGGACATCCACGACACGATCGGCATCGACCTCGTGGCGATGGTGGCCGACGACATCGTGACCTGCGGAGCCCGGCCGCTGTTTCTGACCTACTACCTGTCCTGCGGAGAAGTGGTCCCCGAGCGGGTCAACGACATCATCGCGGGAGTCAAGGACGGGTGCCGGGAGGCCGGGTGCTTCGTGCTCGGAGGCGAGACCGCCGAGCACGCCGGGGTGCTGCGGGCCAACGAGTACGACCTGTCCGGCACTGCGGTCGGGGTGGTGGATGAGGAGAATCTGCTGGGTGCGCACCGGGTCGAGGTCGGCGACGCGATCGTCGCGCTGGGCTCGTCCGGGTTGCACGCGAACGGCTACGCGCTGGTCCAGCACGCGCTGTTCGGCCTGTCCCGGATGCGTCTCGACACGGTCATCGAAGAGTTTGAAAATCAGCGTACTCTCGGTGAGGAGCTGCTCACGCCGGCCGTAATCTACGCACGCCACTGCCTCGATCTGATGGTGGAGGTCGAGGTGCGGGCGCTGGCCCACGTCACCGGCGGCGGTATCGCCGGCAACCTGGAACGCGTCCTGCCCGACGGGGTCGACGCCGTGGTGCGTCGCTCGTCCTGGCGTCCCCAGCCCATCTTCGACCTGGTGGCCCGCAAGGGTCGCATCGATCAGGCCGAGATGGAGGCGACCTTCAACATGGGGATTGGCATGTTGGCCATCATCGCTCCGCACGACGTCGAGCGGGCGCTGGCCTTCCTCAAGGGCCGAGGGCTGGACGCGTGGGTGGCCGGCGAGATCGTCGAAGGCACCGGGGATGTCCAGATGGTGGGCGCCCACACCCGGGGGTAGGCGTGTACACGGGGTTGCGAGGGCTGGCGAGCGTCCCGTCGTACGTCATCATGCAACCCACGACCCTGTGCAACCTGGACTGTGTCTACTGCTACCTGCCGCACCGGGCCGCCAACCGCCGGATGAGCGTGGAGGTGGCCGAAGCGGTGGCCGCCTCGGTCAACTGTTGGGCCGCCGCGGCCCCGCGGTTCTCCGTGGTGTGGCACGGCGGTGAACCCCTCGCCGCCGGTCGAGACCACCTGGCCGCGCTGATGGCTCCGTTTCGCGGAGTCGAGCACCACATTCAGACCAACGCCACGCTCATCGACGACGCGTGGTGCGACTTCTTCCTCGAGCATGATGTCCACATTGGACTAAGTCTCGACGGGCCCCGGAGCGCCACGGCGGGGCGGCGGCTGCGCTCCGGCGACGAGGCGTACGACCGGATCGTCGCGGGCATCGAGACGCTGCGGCGTCGGGGCGTCACGTTCGCGATCCTGGCGGTGGTCTCCGATCCCGGGCCGGGGCTGGCCGCGCCCTTGTACGAGTTCCTGGCCGACCTGGGCCCCACGGTCATCGCGGTGAACCTGGAGGAGCAGGAGGGCACCAACCGGCGCCCGAACGCGTACGCCCCGGATCGCGTCCGCGCGTTCTGGTCCGAGCTGACGGCGGCGTGGCGGCGCGACCCCCGGGTCGAGGTGCGCGAGGTGGAGTGGGCGCTGCGGTTCGCGGGAGCGGCGCTCGCGGGCGACGCGGACGACCTCCTGCCGCGCCGGCACGACCCGATCCCCACGATCGCGTACGACGGCAAGGTCGTGCTGCTCTCCCCGGAGCTGGCCGGGTTCACCTCCGACCGATACGGCGACTTCACCGCCGGATCGGTGCTCCACACACCGCTGGATGAGATCGTGGCGCGGGCCGCCGCCCACCCGACGGGCTGGTTGGCCGAGTACCTGGCCGGGGTCGAGGCGTGTCGGGCGTCGTGCGCCTACTTCGGCTTCTGTGGCGGCGCTCATGCCGCGAACCGATACTTCGAGCAGGGCCGATTCGACACCACCCAGACTCGGCACTGCCGCAACAGCCGAATCGCGCTGCTGGAGGGGGTACTCGATCATGCCCGAGTCGCCTGACGGGCCGGTCTGGCCGGCCAGGACTGTCAGGAAGGACGCCTTCTTGACGGATTTTGCCCAGGAAGGCGTCCTTCCTGACACCGCCGACGACATCAGCGCTGGTACCGCCGGCGCCAGCACCACCGGCGCCACCACCCAGGCGGAACTGCTGAACCGGCTGCGACGCACGCCGGGACTGGAGGCGTTGGTGGCGGAGGCGGTGGCGACCTGGCGGGCCCGGGAGGGCACGGGCGACGACGGTACGCCCGGCTGGCGCGCGTTCTCGGACGCCTTCCCGACCTTCTGGGAGTTCAGCAACCGCCCGCGCTGAGTCGCACCCGTCCCGGCCACCAACGCGATCCGACGACGCGATCCGGCGCACCCCAACCCAACGGGCACACCACCCTGGCTCCCGCACCGACCTGGCTCGCACAAACACGGCTGCCGCACAGTACCGGCCGGCGCACAGACCCGGCCGACCTCGGTCGCCGGGCTCGCCGCCGGTGCGTGGTGACCAGGGCCACGAGGACGAGTTCCCCCGGGCAGGCACAGCGGCCCGGTCGCCTGACGCTGTCGCGTCAGGCGTGATCAGGCGACCAGCTCCTCGACCCCCGCCTCGCCGACCCGGATGCCCGGGTGTGGAACGACCGGAACGCTCAGCTCACGAGCGCCGGGCGGCCCACCGGCCGTCCGCCTCGTCGTCGGCGTCCTCGTCGTCGTAGTCGGCGTACTCGTCGTACAGGTCGTTGTCGTCGGGATCCGAGTCACCTGGCCCGACCCCACCAGAGCGCGTACGACCGCTGAGCTCGCGCTGCAGGGCGGCGAGGTCGGTCTCGGGGGAATGGTACTTCAGCGCCCGGGCCACCTTCGTCTGCTTGGCCTTCGCACGGCCGCGCCCCATGGCTCGACCCCCTCGCACAGAAATTGCGGGGCACCCGGGTGGGTG
>JADGGF010000226.1 GCA_019690055.1 Micromonosporaceae bacterium | reverse complement strand
ACCGTGACCCGGACTCGGGACGATGATCGGGAGGGAACGGGCGGGGATGAGGCGTCGACTCCTCAGCATCACCATTGAATCGTTTGCGAGCCCGGTCTACGCGACCGGCCGCTGCCGTTCGGGCACCTGAGCCGGCGCCTGGTCGCGGCGTTGACCGCCGACCCGCACCGTTACGAGCTCGTCGAGCCACCCGAGCGCTTGGACGCGGAGTCCATCGGCGCCGCGGTCAAACAGGCCGTACGCGGCGCGTCCGGAGACGTCGTGATCGTGCATGTCGTCAGCCACGCCGAGCAGTGGCGTGACGACGTTCGGGTCGTCGGGGCCGACGGGAGGGCGACCCCGGAGTCGTCGGTACGATCCTGGCTCGATTACGCCTACGGCGATGACCGTCCCGCGCAGATCAACCCGGATCTGGGCGAAACCGGCTCCGGCCGCCCGTGCGTACTGTTCCTACTCGACCTGGCCCAAGCCGGCGGGGCCGGACGCCAGCCGGGGCACGCAGCGATCGCAGACGAGCACCGGCGCGTGTGGACGATCGCGGCGACGGGCGCGGACGAGTCCGCGTTCAACGCTCACCTCACCCCAGGCCGCGGCGGTGGTTTGGCCCGGGTCATGACGACCCGGGCCAGTGGGGGCCGGCCGGCGAGCGACCGGCTGAACCTTGTGAGCTTACTGGACTTTGTGAGCTGACTGGATTCTGTGAGTTGATTGAACCTTTGAGCTGGTTGACCTCTTGGATGTGGGACCGCCGGCTCAGTGCGCGGCAGCGGTCAGGTGAGTGACACAGATGCCGCCGACGATGAGCCCGAGCCCCACGAGGCGTCCGAGCGTCACCGGGTCGCCGCTGATGAGGATGCCCAGCGCGATGGCGCCCAGCGACCCGATCCCGGTGAATACGACGTACGCCGTGCCGACCGGAAGGGCGTCCATCGCGCGGCTGAGCAGATAGATCGAGGCCGCGCCGAGGACGAAGCAGATGATCGTGGGCACCGGCCGCGTGAAGTGGGCGGTCGGGCGGATGCTCTGCGAGAACGCCACCTCGACCAGCCCGGCCGCGATCAACCAGAGCCACGCGCCGAGCGTCATCGAGCCACCGCCATGTCGTGCACCATCATCGCCGCCAGCTCGCGGGCGCGTGCCCGCGCATCGTGCAGCGATCGTTCATGGTCAGCCCGCCGGCCCGCCAGCAGCGGATCCACGATCGAGTTCGTCAGCTCGACCGTGATGACGGCGGGCCGCTCGACACCAAAGTGGCCTTCGAAAAAGTCACTCAGGTATGTGACCTGGTGCTCGACGCGCTCCTTGGGCGTGCCGGGGCCGTACGCGCCGCCTCGAGCCGCGACGACGACGAACCGACGCGGTTGCAGGTTCATCCGCGGGAACGTGATTTGATCCAGCCACGCCTTGAGGTTCGACGGCACCGAGTAGTTGTGCATCGGCGTGCTGATGAGGATGACGTCCGCGGCGATCACCTCGTCCAACAGCGGGGCGAGCACGTCCCAGGCCTGCCGCTGTGCCGGAGTTCTCGCCCCCTCCCGGAGTCGATCGATCTCGGTGATCTGGTCGGCCATCAGGTTGTCACAGATCTCCGTCCAGGCCTCGGTGATGTGGGGAACCGGTTGCTCGGCCAGCCGCCGGCGCACGACCCGACCGCCGCGGTCGCTCCATTCGGCGACGAACTCGTCGGCTACGGCGCGGGACAGCGACCGGCGTCGTGGGCTGGCGTCGATGTGCAGCAACGTTGGGGACATCCGTCCGACTCCTTTCAACAAGTGGACAGCATGTCCGGTTATACCAGGCAACCGGACACAGCGTCCAGTTGCTATGGTTGGTGTCATGCCTCGACGACCGCTGCCGTTGGCGGAGGGCCCCGCCGAACGAGCCGACGCTGCCCGAAACCGGCAAAAGGTGCTCAACGCGGCGCGGGAGGTGTTCGCCAGCAAGCCACCTGATCAGGTCACGATGGACGACATTGCCCGCGCAGCCGGGGTTGGTCGGGCGACGCTCTACCGGCGCTACCCGTCGGTGGCGGCGGTCGCCGAGGCGTTGCTGGATGAGCACGAGAGCGCGATTCAGCACCGCATCCTCACCGGCGAGGGCGGCTTCTCACCCACCCGTCCGCCCAGCGAGCGACTGTGGGCCCTGTACGAGGCACTGCTCGAACTCCTGGACACCCACGCCGCGCTCGTCCTCGGCAGTGAGATCGGCCGTGCACGTTATTCGACCGGGGCCTACGGTGTCTGGCACACGTACGTGCGCTCGCTGCTCGACGAGGCCGGCATCGAACACTCCCGCACCATGGCCGACGTCCTGCTGGCCCCGCTCGCCGCAGATCTCTTCCTGCATGTGCGGTCCCGCCGCAACGGCCGCCGGCAGCTGGCCGAGACGCTGCGGCGGCTGGCCGCTTCTGTGCTGGACGGCCGGTGACGATGACAGCAGGCCGTAAGCCCGCCGCGCCGTCTCCTCGTCGCCGAACCCCATGGTGCTGGCGCTGACGGCCGGCGGCCTGGGCGACGATCCACTCCTCGTCGGCCCGCCGACCAGAGTCGGGTACTGGACATCATGGCCGCAGGTATCTGTCAGCCCCGTGAAGGCACTGGTCACGGCTACCTACCGTGCGGGCCATGCAACTCGCCGTCCAGCTGACGACGATCAATGCCCGGGTCCGGCCGAGCCGGCCCCGGGCGGTCCTCCACACGCTGCTGTGGCTCGTTCTGGGGGCCAACGCCGTGTACGCGATCGGAGCCCTGCCCAGCCCGCGTTCGTGGCGGTTGCTGGCGGACACGGCTCTGACCGCTACGTCCGTCAATGTCGGCCTCGCCGTCCTGATCCGTCAGCAGTATGTGGTGAACGCCCTGTTCCGGCTCGCCACCCGGGCACCCCGACGCTGGCCGCTGCGCTGGCGGCTGGGGCTGGCCGAGGTCTACCAGTACGGTGGTGTGCACGTCGGCGCGGCCGTCGCCGCCACGGTCTGGTTCCTGTTCTTCGCCACCGAGACCGTGGTGCACCCCGGGCACTACAGCACGCCGGTTCGGGTGGTGACCGGGGCGATCGCGGTCGATCTCATCGTCATCGTCGCCGGCAGCTCACCGACGGTGCGGCGACGCCACCACGATCTGTTCGAAGCCGTTCACCGGTACGGCGGCTGGGCCGCGCTGGGGCTGTTCGCGGCCCTCACCGTCCTGCTCGCCGCCGAGGACCCGCGCGGCCTGGCCACCGGCCTGGCCCACACTCCCACGGCCTGGATCCTGGCCGGCGCGGCGGTCAGCATCGTCATCCCGTGGCTGCAGTTGCGCCGCCTCGCCGTGACCGCGTACGTACCGTCCAGTCACGCCGCGGTACTCCACCTGCCCGACCGGCGACGCGCCCGGGCCGGGACCTTCGTCCGGCTCGCCCACCAGCGGTTGGGTCAGTCGCACGCCTTCGCGGCCATTCCCGATCCGGACGGCGCCGGGTATCGCGTGATCGTGTCCCGCGCCGGCGACTGGACGGGCAAGCTCATCGATTCCCCGCCAGATCGGGTCTGGGTGCGCGGTGTGCCGATCGACGGCGTCGCCTCGGTCGCCCGCCTGTTCCACCGGGTCGTGTGGCTCGCCACCGGCAGCGGTATCGCCCCCTGCCTGCCGCACCTGCTCGCCGGCGACGCGACCAGATCGCACCTGGTCTGGGTCACCCGTAACCCGCAGCGAACGTACGGTCAGCTGCTCGACGAGATCCGGGCTGCGGCGCCCGACGCCCAGATCTGGGACACCGACGCGCACGGCAAGCCCGACCTCGCCGTCCTGGCGACGTACGCCTACCAGCGCACGGGCGCCGAGGCCGTCATCTGTATCTCCAACCAGGACACCACCAACCGTCTCGTCGCCCAGCTGCGGCGGCGCGGCGTCCCCGCCTACGGCCCGATCTGGGACTCGTGACCGACACGAGGTCGGGGCTGACGCCGAGCTGACCAGGCCGGACTTATTTTCGGAGTTTTTTCAGGCTCTGTATTGACATGCGTCCGCTCGTAGCGCCACCATCGGGGGAGAGCGCTCTCCTGACCCCGTTCGCCGGTCCGCCCCTGCCGCGATGCGCCCCCCGCGTGGACCGGCCGGCGACGACCGTCTCGAGTCCCGGAGATGTGCATGACAACAGAGCTCATACCCGGCGTCCCGCGCCCCGGGCGCACCCGGCGCCTGCGACGTAATGCAATGATCACATCCATCGTGCTCGCCGTGGTGGCGGGCGCCGCGGCGTTCGCCAGCGCCTCCGGTGCCGCGCCGTCGCTGATCTCGCAGGGCAAGCCCGCGACGGCGTCCTCGGTCGAGAGCGGCGCCTTCCCGGCGTCGAACGCGGTCGATGGTGACCTGGTCACGCGCTGGTCGAGCGCGTTCAGCGATCCACAGTGGATTCGTATCGACCTCGGTGACACGGCCACGATCAGCCAGGTCGTCCTGCGGTGGGAGGCGGCGTACGCGACGGCGTTCCAGGTGCAGACCAGCGCGGGGGCGGACGGGCCATGGACGACTATCTACAGCACGACGACCGGCACCGGCGGCACGCAGACGCTGAACGTCTCCGGCACCGGCCGCTACGTCCGGGTCCTTGGCACGCAGCGGGCCACGCAATGGGGGTACTCGCTGTTCGAGTTCCAGGTGTTCGGCGAGTTCGGCGGACCGGCGGGCTGCGGCACGTCCAACGCCGCGCTGGGCCGGCCGGCCACCGCATCCTCCACTGAGAACGCCGCCTTCCCGGCGTCGAACGCGGTCGATGGCGATCTCGGCACGCGCTGGTCGAGCGCGTTCAGCGATCCCCAATGGATCCGGGTCGACCTCGGCAGCACGGTCGACGTCTGCCGGGTGGTCCTGACGTGGGAGGCGGCGTACGCGACGGCGTTCCAGGTGCAGACCAGCGCGGGGGCGGACGGGCCATGGACGACCATCTACAGCACGACCACCGGCACGGGCGGCACGCAGACGCTCGACGTGTCCGGCAGCGGCCGGTACGTCCGGGTCCTCGGCACGCAGCGGGCCACGCAATGGGGGTACTCGCTGTTCGAGTTCGCGGCCAACACGACCTCCTCGTCGAGCGAGCCGCCGGTGACCGGTGGTGGGCCGCTCGGGCCGAACGTCACCGAGTTCTTCCCGGGCACCTCGGGTGCCACCATCCAGGCGGCGGTCGACGCGATCTTCGCCGAGTCGGAATCGGCCCAGTTCGGCACCCAGCGCCACGCGATCCTGTTCCGGCCGGGAACCTACAGCGGGTTCAACGCGCAGATCGGGTTCTACACGTCGATCGCCGGCCTCGGACGGAACCCCACCGACGTCCAGATCAACGGTGACGTGACCGTCGACGCGGGCTGGTTCGGCGGCAACGCCACGCAGAACTTCTGGCGTTCGGCGGAGAACTTCTCCATCACCCCGTCCGCCGGCGAGCAGCGCTGGGCCGTGTCCCAGGCCGCACCGTTCCGTCGCATCAACGTCAATGGACACCTCAACCTGGCCCCCGCCGGCTTCGGCTGGGCCAGCGGCGGGTACATCGCGGACAGCCGCGTCAGCGGCCAGATCCGGCCGTACTCGCAGCAGCAGTGGTACACGCGGGACAGCAACATCGGCGGCTGGCTCAACGGCGTGTGGAACATGGTGTTCTCGGGCGTGGTGGGCGCTCCGGCGACGAGCTTCCCCAACCCGCCCTACACGACGCTGGCCACCACCCCGGTCAGCCGGGAGAAGCCCTACCTTTACGTCGACTCCAGCGGGGATTACCGGGTGTTCGTGCCGTCGCTGCGCACCAACGCCTCCGGCGCCTCGTGGTCGGCGAGCAGCCCCACGCCGGGTACGTCGATCGCGTGGGACCAGTTCTACGTCGTCCACCCCGGCGACTCGGCGGCGCGGATCAACCAGGCGCTCAGCCAGGGCTTGAACCTGTTCTTCACGCCCGGGATCTACCCGATCGACCAGACCATCACGGTCACCCGCCCGAACACCGTAGTGCTCGGCATCGGCTTCCCCACGCTGATCCCGAGCAATGGCGTGGTGCCCATGCGGGTGTCCGACGTGGACGGTGTCCGGATCGCCGGTCTCCTCTTCGACGCCGGGCCGGTGAACTCGCCGATCCTGCTCGAGGTCGGACCACCCGGATCCTCGGCCAGCCACGCCAGCAACCCGATCTCGATCCAGGACGTCTTCTTCCGAATCGGGGGCGCCGGCCCTGGCAAGGCCACGACGAGCCTCGTGGTCAACGCCGACAACACGCTCATCGACCACATCTGGGCGTGGCGCGGGGACCACGGGGACGGCATCGGCTGGACCGTCAACACCGCCGAAACGGGCGTGATCGTCAATGGCGACAACGTCCTGGCTACCGGCCTGTTCGTCGAGCACTACCAGAAGTACGAGGTCATCTGGAACGGCCAGGGTGGACGGACCATCTTCTTCCAGAACGAGCTTCCGTACGACCCGCCGAGCGCGGCGGCGTGGATGAACGGCTCGACCATCGGGTACGCGGCCTACAAGGTGGCCGACTCGGTCACCAGCCACGAGGCCTGGGGGATGGGCAGCTACTGCAACTTCACGGCGGACCCGACCATCGCGGCGGCCCGGGGCTTCGAAGCCCCGGTCAACCCGAACGTCCGGTTCCACAGCCTGCTCACGGTGTCGCTCGGTGGCATGGGCGTGATCACGAACGTCATCAACACCACCGGCGCTCCGGCGCAGGGCACGGCCACGATCCCGAGCACCGTCGTCAGCTATCCGTAACACCACGTCCTTCCCCGGGGCCCCCGAGCAGCGCGTCATCGGGGGCCCCGCCCACACCGTCCACCTTGATCGGACGTCCGTCGCGCCGTCCCGTCTGTCAGGAGCAGTCATGTCCCATCTCTTGCGCGCGTCCTATCTCCGATCCCATCCTCGTCGCTCGATCGCGCTGGCCGCGGCGCTCGTCGTCGCACTCGTGGCCGGCCTGACCATCGCCGCCATGGCGCCTCAGGCTCAGGCGGCCGGCTCGTTACTGTCCCAGGGGCGACCGGCGACCGCGTCGTCGGTTGAGAACGCCGCGTTCCCGGCGTCGAACGCGGTCGATGGTGACCTGGGGACGCGTTGGTCGAGCGCGTTCAGTGATCC
>JADGGF010000225.1 GCA_019690055.1 Micromonosporaceae bacterium | reverse complement strand
ATGATACATGCCTCTCTCGTTCGGTCACTGTCGGGTCGGTGGACCGCATCATCCGGCCCGAGCGCCTGCGTCCGGAGATCATCGCCGCGATCGAGCAGGGCCTCGCCTCCGGCTGAGCCGGGCGAGCCGGCGCAGCGCCGACGACATCGACGGGGGCGGGTACAGTGATGCGATGAGTCGCCGGGCGCGGGTGTGGATCGCGACGGCCGTCGTGCTCCTCCTCACGGCGGCGTCCGCCACCTATCTCGGGGTGACCCGGACCTACGCGCTCGAGTACGGCAGCTGGTTCTCGGCCGGGGCTGGCGCCGTCTTCGCTGAGGACGGATCAACGGCTACGTATCCGCTGCGGCCCGGTAAACGTGTCGATGTGGCGATCAGCGTACGTAATCCGGGTCCCCTACCGATCACCCTCGACGGTGTCTCGATCGAGACATTGGATCTCGCCGTTGAGGACGTCAGCGTGATCGCCAACGCCGCGTCGAACCGGAACTGCTGCTTGCCCCAGCACGCCGAGCCGTTCCGCGCCGTCGAGATCAAGGCCGGCGACGAGGCGATGGTCTGGCTCACGCTGCGTCAAACCGGCGCCAGCCCGTACGCCCCATGCAGCGGCTTCACCGTCCAGACCGTCGAGGTCACTTATCGCGTCCTCGGCATGCCCCGCTCCCAGTTGATCGCCCTCCGCACTGGTTTGTCGTTTGCCGCCCCGTGCGAGTCGACGACCTGACCGACCACATCCCGCTCTCGGTGTCGGAGCGAGGCGGCCACGATCCTGTGCCGCGGCACGGGCCTGGCCGCGGATCGCCGGCCGGGACGGCACCGCGCTACCGGCGACGCTTCTTGCCGCGCCGCTTCGGCCTTGACGAGGCCGGCCGAACCGGCGTGACCGACTGGGGATGGATCGGGTAGAGCACCAACTCCGGGCCGCTCCGCATCTGGGCGAGCCACTGGTCAATCTCGGCGACCTCAGCCGCTTCCGCCTTGCGCCGCCTGATGCGGCGCCCGATCAGGTGGAATCCACGCGCGTCACGATCGTTCAGATTGAGCACATTCCGAAGCACAAGTGAGTTCCTTTCGGCATGCGCGCGAAGCGCAGGGTGGACGCTGAGTTCGCGTCCACCGCGACCGAGTGTCTGCTGTGGACACAGGTCGCCTGCCCCATTGGCAGTCCACCGCCTTCGCTCCTGCGCACTCCTCTCACGTCATGCCACCGGGGCGGCTGGGACCAGCCTGGCCCGGGGCAATCGTCAACCGGCCAACGGATCGCCGGCTGGTCCGCGGCCACGTCGCTCGGGCGACACACAATGTGTAGCGCAGGAGCCCGGTGACGCGGAGAGCGCAAGACCTTACTGAGAGTGCTGATCAACCCGTCAATCTTCCGCGTCGCCCCGTGGTGTCGGATTTGCGACTACGGCGTGTCACACTTGACATACACACCGTCTTCGACCTGCGTGGGTCTTCTCACACAGAGAATCGTCTCGGTCCAGCAACCATTCTGGCCGTTCTCCCCCTGAATCGGGGCATAGTGGGCGACGCCCGATAGGCGGACCTGCCGCCTCGAGGCGGGCTCCGATTGCCGCTGCGACACGGTTTCCGGGTGCCCCGACCTCGCCACCGGGGCCGAGAGCGGCATCGCCTAACTAGAGCGATCTCTCCCACCGCACTCAGCGCGACGAGGCGCGACCATCCACATCGGACCCTGCCGCCGGGACCGCCGTCGACTGCTCGCGCGGTACGTACCGCCACAGCTGCGGAACCAGGCGGAGCAGCGCAACGACCGCAGTGGCGGTCAACGCGCCGCCGAGCCCGATCGCCCATCGTGGACCGACGAGGGCACCACCCACCCCGTGCGCGACCGTGGCCAGCTGGGGCCCACCGAGCAGCACCACGGTGAGGATGCCCTGGATGCGCCCGCGCAGCGCATCGTCGGTGTACGCCTGGGAGATGGCGTTGCGGAACGTGCTGAGGACGAAGTTGGCGGCGCCACCCAGCGCGAGGGCGACCAGCGCCAGCCACAGGTCGGAGGCGACGGCGAGGGCGATGACGCACAGGCCCCACGCGATGGCGGCCCCGGCCATCATGGCGCCGTGCCGCCGGATCCGGGTGACCGTGCCGGAGATCAGGCCGGTCGCCAGCACGCCGGCGGGAAAGGCCGCGAAGAGCAGGCCCAGCGCATGCGGGCCGTACGTCAGCGCGGCGAGCTCGGGGTACAGCGCGGACGGTAACGCGAAGACCATGGCGGCCAGGTCGACGCCGAGGGTGGCTAGAAGGACGCGCTGCCCCACCAGATAGCGAGCTCCCTCGGCGATTCCGCGACCGGCGGCCACCGCCACCGCCAGCAGGTCGGCCACGCCGCGGGTAGTCGCGCGGGCCGGCGCCGGCAGGGCGGGCAGGCGCACCACGGCCCACAGCACGGCGGTCATGGCGATGGCATCGAGCAGGTACAGCGGGCCTATGCCGACCAGCGGGATCAGCGCCCCGGCGAGCAGCGGACCGACGACCGCGCCGGCGTAGCGGGCCAGGGAACTCAGCCCGTTCGCCGCGACGAGCACCTCACCGGGCACAAGCCGGGGCACGACGGCACCCGCGGTGGTCAGGGTGGCCCCGAGGCCGGCGCCCTGCCCGAGCAGAAGCGCCAGCACGACGGGCACGCTGTCCAGGGACAGGACGGCCTGCCCCCACAATCCCAGGTACGCCAGGACGAGCAGGATGTGCCCGACGAGCAGCAGTACCCGGCGGTCCAGGGTGTCGGCGAGCGCCCCGCTGTACGCGGCCGAGGCGGCTAGCGTCGCCAGGGACACCCCGGCCGCGAGGCCGACCGTGGCCGAGGACCCGGTCAGCGCGAACAGCTGCGCCGGCACGGCCACGACATGGAACGAGCCCGCGACGGCCACCACGACCGATGCTGTCCACAGTCGACGGAACGCGGGGAACGCCAGCGGACGCCGGTCGACCAGAAACGTCCCGAGCCTCACGGCGTAACCACATCGGCGATGACGCAGGCGATGTTGTCCGGCGCGCCCGCCTCGTGGGCGGCGGCTACGAGCGCATCGACCGCATCGTGCGGCTCGGTCACCGTGGCGAGCATGTCGCGCAGTCCGCTCGTGGGCACGACCGCGGTGAGCCCGTCCGAGGCGAGCAGGTACCGGTCCCCGGGCACAACGTCGTGGGTGGACACGTCCGGCAGGTCATGACCGGACGCGGTCAGCGCCCGCGTCAGGAGCGCCCGCTCCGGATGCGCGGCCGCCTCCTCCGGCGCGAGCACGCCTTCGTCCACAAGGGACTGAACCCGGGTGTGGTCACGGGTGAGCTGCACCAGCGTTCCCCGCCGCAGCACGTACGCCCTGGTATCTCCGATGTGGACAACGACGACCCGATCGGTGCCGGCCCGCAGTAGCGCGGTCAGCGTGGTCACTGCCTCACCCTGGGCGGCGACGCCGCGCACCGCCTGCTGGACCGAGCGTACGGTCGCGGCGAGTGACTCCAGCACGGCGCCGGTGGGCCGCCACCCCAGCAGCGCGCCAACCGCTGCCGTGCTCGCCGCCCGTCCGGCCGGCCCGCTCACGCCATCGGCGACCGCCAGGACGTGCGGCCCCGCGTAGGCGACGTCCTCGTTGGTCCGGCGGACCAGGCCCGGCGAGGTTCGGCTCGCGTACCGCAGGCCGGCCGCCGACTCGGTCCCGCTGGCGCCGGGCCCCGCCGGAGCACGGTGGCCGCCAGTGAGCTGATCGATGACGAGCGCCGCGAGGCGCTCCCGCTCGGCCGTCTGGGCCGCCAGGTGCGTCCGGTGAGCCTCGACGACCGCGGCCGCCTCCCGCGGCGGCAGATCCAGCACGGCGCCGATGGCGGCCAGCGGCAGGCCGAGCCGCCGCAGCAATGAAATCAGCCGGGCGCGCTCCAGCTGCGCCGGCCGGTAGTAGCGGTAGCCGCTGTGGCTGTCGACCGCCGCCGGTGTCAGCAGGCCGAGCTCGTCGTAGAGCCGCAGCGCCTTGGGCGACAGCTGGGCCATCCGGGCGAACGTGCCGATCGTCATCAGCTGCTGGGTCTCGTCGCCTCGTGCCACGACGTCATCATGGGGTCTGCCCCTGGGGCAAGGTCCAGTCGATCGAGTAGCCCCGAGTCCGGTCGGGGAAATGGCCTGGGGCATCGGGCCAGGCGCCGACGCGATGCCAGCCAGCGCGCCGCCCGCGGGGCCATCCGGTGCGCTCGTCGATTCGACGACCTGTTGACATGGTCCTTCCCATGTGCTCCCATCTATCTCGGGAGCCGATCGACTCACGCCATTGCCCGCACGCTCCGTCCCCCCAGGTGTTCGTGCGTGCACCGACGGACCCAGAGAAGGATCATCATGCGTAAGCAGCTCGCTGGGGCGCTGGCGGCTGCGCTCACTGCCGGCGTAGCCGTTGTCGCCCTGATCATTGGCGCCACCCCACCCGCGGTCGCCGCCCCCAGCGACCCGTACACGTTCACGAACGTACGAATCGATGGCGGAGGATTTGTACCTGGCATCATATTCAACCAGACCGAGCGAAACCTCATCTACGCCCGCACCGACATCGGCGGGGCATACCGGTGGGACGAGGCCGGACAACGCTGGATTCCCCTGCTCGACTGGGTGGGCTGGTCGAACTGGGGCTGGAACGGTGTGGTCAGCATCGCCACTGACCCGGTGGAGACGAACAAGGTGTACGCCGCCGTGGGCATGTACACCAACGACTGGGATCCCAACAACGGAGCCATCCTCCGCTCCTCTGACAAGGGCAACACCTGGCAGGCGTCGCCCCTGCCGTTCAAGCTCGGCGGCAACATGCCCGGGCGCGGCATGGGCGAGCGGCTGGCCATCGACCCCAACCGCAACAGCATCCTCTACTTCGGGGCGCCGTCCGGCAATGGACTGTGGCGCAGCACCGACTCCGGCGTGACCTGGTCCAAGGTCACCAACTTCCCCAACCCGGGCACGTATGTGCAGCAGCCCGGCGACGCGTACCTGGGCGATAACCAGGGCGTCGTCTGGGTGACCTTCGATCCGTCGACCGGCACGCGCGGCAACCCGACCCAGCACATCTACGTCGGTGTGGCGGACAAGAACAACACGGTCTACCGCAGCACCAACGGGGGCGCCACCTGGGAGCGCATCGCCGGGCAGCCCACCGGGTACATCGCCCACAAGGGCGTGCTCGATCCGGTGAACCACGTGCTCTACATCGCGACGAGCGACACCGGCGGGCCGTACGACGGTGGCAAGGGCGACGTCTGGAAATACAGCACCACGACCGGAGCCTGGACCCAGATCAGCCCGGTCCCGTCCAGCAGCTCGGACGACTACTTTGGCTACAGTGGACTGACCATCGACCGCCAGAATCCCAACACCATCATGGTGGCCACGCAGATCTCGTGGTGGCCGGACGTCATCTTCTTCCGCAGCACCGACGGCGGGGCGACCTGGACCCGGGCCTGGGACTGGACGAGCTACCCCAACCGCAGCTTCCGCTACACCATGGACATCTCGGCCAACCCGTGGCTGACCTTCGGCAGCAACCCCCAACCGCCTGAGGTGACGCCGAAGCTGGGCTGGATGACCGAGTCACTCGAGATCGATCCGTTCAACTCCAACCGGATGATGTACGGCACCGGCGCCACCATCTACGGCACCACCAACCTCACCAACTGGGACAGGGGCGGCACGGTCACCATTCGCCCGGTAGCGCAAGGCCTCGAGGAGACCGCCGTACTCGACCTGATCAGTCCGCCCACGGGCGCGCCGCTGATCAGCGCACTCGGTGACGTCGGCGGGTTCCGGCACACCGACCTCGACGCGGTACCGCCGATGATGTTCACCCAGCCGGTCTTCACCTCGACCACGAGCCTCGACTACGCCGAGCTGAACCCCAGTGTGATGGTCCGGGCCGGCAACTTCACCGATGCCGATCGACCGAACGATTCGCATGTCGCGTTCTCTACGGACGGCGGGGCCAACTGGTTCCAGGGCCAGGAGCCGGGCGGAATCAACAACGGTGGCACCGTAGCCGCGGCGGCCGACGGCAGCCGCTTCGTCTGGGCCCCGGGCGACCCGGGTCAGCCGGTCGTCTACTCGGTGGGCTTCGGCAACTCGTGGAGCCAGTCCACCGGTGTTCCGGCCAATGCGATCGTCGAGTCGGACCGGGTCAACCCGCAGAAGTTCTACGCGATCGCGGACGGCCGGTTCTACCTGAGCACCAACGGCGGGGCGAGCTTCACCGCCGCCGCCTCCGGGCTGCCCACCGAGCACGTCCGCTTCAAGGCCGTGCCCGGTCACGAGGGCGACATCTGGGTGGCCGGTGAGACCGGGCTGTTCCGGTCGACCAACTCCGGCGCGACGTTCACGAAGGTCACCGCGGTGGCCGACGCCCGCAACGTCGGGTTCGGCAAGGCCGCGCCCGGCCGGTCGTACCACGCGATCTACCTGGTTGGGACGATCGACGGGGTTACCGGTCTCTACCGGTCCGACGACACCGGCGCCACCTGGGTGCGGATCAACGACGACGCCCACCAGTACGGCAACATGGGCGATGCGCTGACCGGCGACCCGCGGACCTACGGCCGCGTCTACCTGGGCACCAACGGCCGCGGCATCATCTACGGCGACCGGCAGTCGGCCACGCCGCCGGTGACCACGACACCGCCGGTCACCACGACACCGCCGGTCACCACGACACCGCCGGTGACGACCACGCCGCCGGTGACGAACACCGCGCCACCCCCCGGCGGGTGCCAGGCGACGTACACGGTCACCAACCAGTGGCCCGGCGGCTTCCAGGGCGAGGTGACGGTCACCAACACCGGCACGACCACGACGACGAGTTGGCGGGTGACGTGGACGTTCGCCAATGGACAGGTCATCAGCCAGCTCTGGGGCGGCCGGTACACCCAGACCGGCAGCTCGGTGAGGGTCGACAACGAGACGTGGAACGGATCGCTCGCGCCCGGGATGAGCACCACCTTCGGATTCCTGGCGAGCTGGAACGGCACCAACAGCGTTCCCACCCTCACCTGCACCCGGACGCCCTAGCGCGGGGTGTCCGGTCGCGGACACAACACCGGTCCCCTCACCACCGCCGAGCGGACCCGATGTACGGTAC
>JADGGF010000224.1 GCA_019690055.1 Micromonosporaceae bacterium | reverse complement strand
CGCCCCCGCCGACCCGGTCAAGCACGTGGCGCTGGTCCACGCCCATCCCGAGTGGATCGTCCGGGCGTTCGCGGAGTCGCTACGCGTGGACCCGGCCAGCGAGACCGGCTTCGCCGAGCTGGCCCGAGCCCTGGCCGCCGACAACGAGCGACCCCTGGTGCACCTGTGCGCCCGGCCGGGCCGCATCGACCCCGCGGAGTTGGCCGACCAGGTCGGCGGCCGGGTCGGGGCGTACTCGCCGTACGCGGTCCACCTCCCCGAGGGCGCCCCCGGCGACCTGCCGGTGGTGGCCCACGGGCTGGCCCACGTGCAGGACGAGGGGTCCCAGCTCGTCGCGCTCGCCCTCGCCGAGGCGCCCCTCGACGCCCCCGGCGACGGTGGCGACAGCGGCGATGGAGACGGCAGCGGCGATGGAGACGGCCGCGCGGAGCGCTGGCTGGATCTGTGCGCCGGGCCGGGCGGCAAGGCGGCGCTGCTCGGCGCGCTCGCCGCCCAGCGGGGCGCCCGGGTGACGGCGGTCGAGGTGGCCCCCCACCGGGCCGACCTGGTGCGGCGGGCGGTCGCGGGCCTGCCGGTCGACGTGCTGACCGCGGACGGGCGGACCATCGACCCCCACGACGCCCCGCCGATGCCCGGAGCGCCGGCGGGGTGGGACCGGGTGCTGGTGGACGCTCCGTGCACCGGCCTGGGGTCGCTGCGGCGCCGACCGGAGGCGCGCTGGCGTAAGACCGCCGCCGACCTGCCCCCGCTCACGAAGTTGCAGCGGGAGCTGCTCGCCACCGCGCTGCGGGTCGTGCGGCCGGGTGGCGTGGTGGCGTACGTGACCTGCTCGCCGCACCCGGTCGAGACCCGGGTGACCGTCGCGGAGACGCTGCGCCGCGTCGGCTCGGCCGAGCTGATCGACGCCCGGGCGTGCCTGCCGGCCGGGCTGCCCGACCTTGGCCCGGGGCCGACCGTCCAGCTCTGGCCCCACCGTCACGGCACCGACGCCATGTTTCTCGCCCTGATCCGCCGCCGGTGACGGTGCCCGGGCGCGGACCGTCGCGCTGGCGCGCGCCGACCTGAGCCGCCCAACGACCTGAGCCGGCCCCGCCGACCTGAGCGGGCCCGCCGACCCACCACCGAGCGGTTCCCGACGCGGGGCCGCCGAGTGGTTTCCGATGGGGGGCGCCGAGCGGTCGGTGATAACCCGTTGGCGGCTGGGCCACGCGTTGATCCGCTCCATACACTGGTTCGGTGACCGGCCCGTCGCGTACCGTACCCGACCCCACCGACCTCATCGTGGCGCCGAGCCTGCTGGCCGTGGACTTCGCCGTCTCGGCGGCGCGGGACGTGGCGGAGGTCGCCGACTGGCTGCACGTAGACATCATGGACGGTCGATTCGTGCCGAACCGGACCATCGGGCTCGATCACTTCGCGGTACTACGGGCGGCGACCAGCATCCCGCTGGACACCCACTTGATGATCGAAGACCCCGAAGTGTGGGCTCCCCGCTACGCCGAGGCGGGATCGACGTACGTCACATTCCACGCCGAGGCCTGCCCCGACCCGGTCGCGCTGGCCAAGGACATCCGGGCCGCCGGAGCCCGCCCCGGCCTGGCCATCGACCGGGACACGCCGGTGGAGCCGTACCTGGAGCTGCTGCCGCACATCGACATGCTGCTGATCATGACGATCAAGGCCGGGGCGGGTGGCCAGGCGTTCCTGCCGCACCTGCTGGAGAAGGTCCGGACGGCCCGGGCGCACCGCGACGCCGGCGACCTGCACGTACGTATCGAGGTCGATGGGGGGATCGCCGAGGACACGATCGGGCAGGCCGTGCAGGCGGGGGCGGACACGTTCGTCGCCGGCACCGCCGTCTTCACCGCGAGCGACCCGGCGACCGCCGTGCGCCGGCTGCGTGAGCTCGCGGTGGCGACGCGGGCCGGGGCGCGGGCCGCCGCGGACGCCGTGCCGCCCGGCGGGGAGGGGGAGCGGTGAGCGTGGTGGAGGATTCGCGGCAGAAGATCCTGGTGGTCGACGACGACCCCGACATCACGGGCTTCGTCGAGATGAGCCTGCGGGTGGAGGGGTACGACGTAGCGGTGGCCCACGACGGCCTCGCCGCGCTGCAGATGGTGCGCTCGTACCAGCCGGACCTGATGATCCTCGACGTGATGATGCCCGAGCTGGACGGCATCGAGGTGTTGCGCCGGGTGCGCGCGGACCCCGTGACGACCGCCCTGCCGGTGATCGTGCTGACCGCCAAGGGCCAGACGCCGGACAAGGTGATCGGCCTGCAGGCCGGGGCCGACGACTACGTCGTCAAGCCGTTCGACACGCTCGAACTCGTCGTGCGGGTGCAGAACACGCTGCGGCGCAACCGCGAGTCGCGCGAGGTCTCGCCGCTGTCCGGGTTACCCGGCAACCACCGGATCCTGCGGGAGATCGCCGACCGGCTGCGCACGGGCAAGCCGTTCGCGGTGTGCTACTGCGACATTGATGGATTTAAGGCGGTCAACGACGCGTACGGCTTCGCCCGGGGTGACGAGTTCATCGTCACGCTCGGCCGCAAGCTGCTCGAGGCGGTCGCCACCCGGTCGTCGGCCTTCCTCGGCCACGTCGGCGGCGACGACTTCGTGGTCATCTGCGACCCGGAGGACATCCGGCCGCTGACCGAGCAGGCGGTCACCGAGTTCGAGAAGGCGGCCGACGCGCTCTATGACCCGGAGGACCGCGAGCGCGGCTACATCACGGTCAAGAGCCGCCGCGACGGCGTGAAGGACGTCGGCCTGGTCACGGTCTCGATCGGCGTGGCGCTGTCGACCCGCCGGCCCTACACCGACCCGCGCCAGATCATCGCCGACGCCACCGAGATGAAGAGCGTGGCCAAGAGCCAACCGGGCTCGTACGTGGCGGTCGACCGGCGCTCCGGCGAGTAGTCCGGTGGCCCGGGCGTACGGCCTGAACCCGGCCCGCAACGGGCGCCCCCGGCCCGCAACGGGCCGCCGGGCCCCGGCCCTGACCGCGGCTGTGGTCCGTGTGACCAATCACTCGGTGGGGGACTGCTGAGCGACGGGTGCATTACGGGTGTCCGACGTGGCACACTCGACCAAATGCCCCACCAGCGCGCTGGCGGGACTCGGTGGAATTCCGAACCGGCGGTGAGCCGTTCTCGGGCCTTCGGCCCGGCGGCGAGCCCGCGACCCGGTGGCAGCCAGTCACCGGTGGACTCAGTGTGACTCTGAGGCCGACGGTCACAGTCCGGATGGGAGGCAGCGCGCGGTCGACGCGGGACGCGGTGTGCTATGGCAGCCACGCGGGCCCGCTCCTCCGCGTTTCCTCCGTCACCCGCCGCGCGCCGGTACGTCGTGACGAACAGTGGCGGAGGGACGCATGGTTACGCCCGCCGAAGACGCTGCGATGGCCCACGCCATCGAGCTCGCCTCGCGCGGGCTCGGCACCACGAGCCCCAACCCGGTCGTCGGCTGCGTGATCCTCGACGTGAACGGAGAGGTGGTCGGCGAGGGCTTCCACGCCTACGCCGGCGGACCTCACGCGGAGGTCCGGGCCCTCGCGGAGGCCGGTGAGCGGGCCCGCGGGGGTACCGCCGTGGTGACGATGGAGCCCTGTGACCACGTCGGACGCACCGGTCCCTGCACCCAGGCGCTGATCCGCGCCGGGATCGCGCGGGTCGTGTTCGGCGTGCACGACCCCAACCCGGTCGCCGCCGGCGGGGCCGAGACCCTGCGCTCACACGGCATCGATGTCGAGGGCGGCGTCCGCGAGGCGGAGGTGCAGGCCGGCAACCTCGCCTGGCTCACGGCCACCCGCCGAGCCGCCGCCGGTGATCCCCGACCCTTCGTCATCTGGAAGTTCGCGTCCACGCTGGACGGTCGGTCGGCCGCGCTGGACGGGACCAGCCAGTGGATCAGCTCGCCCGACGCCCGGCTCGACGTGCAGGACCTGCGCGGCAGCGTGGACGCCATCATCGTCGGGGTCGGCACGGTGCTCGCCGACGATCCTCACCTGACCTACCGGACCGACGCGGGTGCGCTGGCCAACCGCCAGCCGCTGCGGGTCATCATCGACACCCACAACCGCACCCCGCCCGACGCCCGCGTGCGGGACGGGGCCGCCCGCACCTGGGTCGCCACGGGCGCCGAGCTCGGGTTCGACCGGGATGGCCGCGTCGACCTGTGGGCGCTCGGCAAGGCCCTGTACGAGCGTGGCTGCCGGCGGGTCCTGCTGGAGGGCGGGCCGACGCTCGCCGGCGCGTTCCTGCGGGAAGGGCTCGTCGACGAGGTCGTCGGCTACGTCGCGCCGAAGCTGCTCGGCGCCGGGAAGCCGGCGCTGTCCACGGCCGGCATCGTCACCATCGCCGAGGCGATTGATTTGGAGATCATCGATGTTCGCCGGGTCGGGCCCGACCTGCGCATCACGGCTCTGCCGAAAGGCCGCTGACATGTTCACCGGGATCGTCGAGGAGCTCGGTGAGGTCACCGGGCTGGGGTGGGTGCCCGGCGGGCGCAGCGCGCTGCTGCGCGTGCGCGGGCCGTTGGTCGTCACCGACACCAAGGACGGCGATTCGATCGCTGTCAATGGTGTCTGCCTGACCGTAGTCGAGGTCGACGGCGACGAGATGAGCTTCGACGTCATGCGGGAGACCCTGGACCGCAGTGCGCTCGGGTCACTGCGCCCGGGCGACCCGGTGAACCTGGAGCGGGCCGTCACCGTCGCCTCGCGCTTGGGCGGGCACATCGTGCAGGGCCACGTCGACGGGGTGGGCACGGTCGCCTCGGTCGAGCCGGGTGACGCGTGGACGGATGTCCGTATATCGCTGCCGGCCGAGCTGGCCCGCTACATTGTCCCCAAGGGCTCGGTATGTGTCGATGGCGTATCGCTGACCGTGGTCTCGGTCGCGGACGCTGGGTCGCCCGGCCAGCCCGCCGGCGACTCCTCCGTACGCCCGCAACCCGCGTCGTTCACCGTGAGCCTGATCCCCACCACGCTGGCCCGCACCACGCTCGGTATCAAACGGCCGGGAGCGCTGGTGAATCTCGAGGTGGACGTCATCGCCAAGTACGTCGAGCGGCTTCTCCGGCCAGGCGGGGCGGAGACCGATCACACAGGTGGGAGTATCTAAATGACTGCAACGGAGCAGTGGCCGACGCAAGGAGCATCGCAGCGGAGTCCGGGCGACGAGGAGGCAGAGCCCGGCCGAGAGTTCGCCACCATCGAGGAAGCGATCAAGGAGATCGCGGCCGGTCGGCCGGTGGTGGTGGTCGACGACGAAAACCGGGAGAACGAGGGCGACCTCGTCTTCGCCGCGCAGAAGGCCACCCCGGAGTTGGTGGCCTTCATGGTGCGGTACTCGTCCGGGTTCATCTGCGTCCCGCTGACCGAGGAGACCGCCGACCGGCTCGAGCTTCCGCCCATGTACGTCACGAACCAGGACCGCCGCGGCACCGCCTACACCGTGACCGTGGACGCCCGCGACGGCGTGACGACCGGCATCTCCGCGGCCGACCGCGCCCGCACGATCCAGGTCCTGGCCGACCCGGCCAGCAAGCCCACCGATCTGACCCGGCCCGGGCACGTCGTGCCGCTGCGGGCCAAGCCTGGCGGGGTGCTGCGGCGGGCCGGTCACACCGAGGCGGCCGTGGACCTGGCCCGCCTGGCCGGGCTGCAGCCGGTCGGCGTGCTCTGCGAGCTGGTCAACGACGACGGCACCATGAAGCGGCTGCCGGACCTGCGCGCCTTCGCCGCGGAGCACAACCTCGCGCTGATCACGATCGCCGACCTCATCGCTTACCGGCGGGCGCACGAGCGGCTGGTGGAGCGGGTGGCCGAGACCCGCATCCCCACCGAGTACGGCACGTTCCGCGCGGCCGGCTACCGGGACCTCGCCGACGGCAGCGAGCACGTGGCGCTCATCTACGGGGACATCGGGGACGGACAGGACGTGCTCGTCCGGGTGCACTCGGAGTGCCTCACCGGCGACGTGTTCGGCTCGCTGCGCTGCGACTGTGGACCGCAGCTGCAGGCGGCCATGCGGCGGGTGGTGGCCGAGGGGCGCGGCGTCGTGCTCTACGTCCGTGGGCACGAGGGGCGCGGCATCGGCCTGATGCACAAGCTGCAGGCGTACCAGCTGCAGGATCAGGGTCGCGACACCGTGGAGGCGAACCTCGAGCTCGGCCTGCCCGCGGACGCCCGCGACTACGGGACCGGGGCGCAGATCCTGGTCGACCTCGGCATCCGGTCGATGCGGCTGCTCACGAACAATCCGGCCAAGCGCGCCGCCCTCGAAGGGCACGGGCTGGCGGTCACGGGTCGCGTGCCGTTGCCGGTACGCCCCCACCCCGAGAACGTGCGGTACCTGCGCACCAAGCGCGACCGCATGGGCCACCTGCTCGAGGATCTCGACGAGGACGTGTCGGCGGGAGTGTCCCCGTTGATCTAGGGCGCAGGGTGGTGATCGGAGATCAACTCACCCCCGCAAGCCCTAGATCAACGACATAGGTGAGTGGAGGAGCCAAGCGTGGCGGGATACGGCGAGCCGCTGTTGTCCACCGTGGATGCCCACGGACTCAGGCTGGGGATCGTCGCGAGCTCGTGGCACGGCGACATCGTCGACCACATGGTGGCGCGGGCTCAGGAGGCGGCGAAGGCCTGCCACGTCGACGATGTCCGGATCGTGCGGGTGATGGGCTCGGTCGAGCTGCCCGTCGTCGCCCAGGCTCTGGTCCGCGACTGCGACGCCGTCGTCGCCCTCGGCGTGGTGGTGAAGGGCGAGACCGCCCACTTCGAGTACGTGTGCCGTTCGGTCACCGACGGGCTGACCCGGGTGGCGCTCGACTCCGGGCGACCCGTGGCACACGGCGTGCTCACCGTCTACACCCTCGAGCAGGCCCGGGCCCGGGCCGGCCTGCCCGGCTCGCCCGAGGACAAGGGCTGGTCGGCCACGATCGCGGCGCTGGACGCCGCCCTCGCCATCCGCTCGCTGGGCGTCCACTGACCCCGACGCTGGCGCGTCTCACCCCAGGAAGTCACCTTCGGGGCACTCCGTGCCACCGGGCATGCCCAGGAAGTCGCCTTCTGGGCTTCGGGGGGACGACGAACTCCACCCGGGGCGGGGAA
>JADGGF010000223.1 GCA_019690055.1 Micromonosporaceae bacterium | reverse complement strand
CGCAAACGCGGTGTCGCCGTCGACCCCGACCGGCTGCGCCGCGAGCTGCGCCTGTCGGGCCACGAATCGGCCACCCTGGTCCTCACCCGGCTCGGCACCCGCCCCACGGCCCTGCTGTGCCAGCGCCTGCCCACGGGCCCGAGCTGACCGCCGACCGTTAAGCGGGCGCTCCCCGGAGGGCGGGGCGAGTAGGCTGCGGGCGTGGCAGGACAGGCGACTCCGGCGATCGCGGTGCTCGTCCGGCAGCGGATCGACCATCGCGTGCACACGTACTCGGTCGACGCCAACACGCCCAACTACGGCGCCGCGGTGGCGGACGCCATGGGCGTGGCGCACGCCCGGGTGTTCAAGACCCTGGTGACCGACGTCGACGGCTCCCTCACCGTCGCCGTGGTACCCGTGACGGGCGACCTCGACCTCAAGGCATTGGCGGCCGCGGTCGGCGGCAAGCGGGCCACCATGGCCGACCGGGCACTGGCGGAGCGGACCACGGGCTATGTCCGGGGCGGGATCAGCCCGCTCGGGCAGCGCAAGCGCCTACCGACCGTCATCGATGAGTCGGTCACCGGCCACGAGACCGTCTACGTGAGCGCGGGACGGCGTGGCCTGCAGGTGGAGCTGAAGCCGGCCGACCTCATCGCGCTCACCGACGCGGTCACGGCGAAGATCGCCACGTGAGGCGCGCCCCGCCTTGCGGGTACGGCGACGCGGGCCGTCCCGAAACGCCCGGGACCTCGCCACGTGGACCCAGCCGCACCACAGTCCACATCGGTCACCACGTCGAGCAGGTGAAACCATCTATCGATGGATTCGCGGGTTGACGGGAACGGGCACTGTCGATAGCGTTTCCGCAGCATTGCCGGCCCGCGATACGCGGAACTCCTGGCACCGTTCCGGATCATGAATCGGGGGAAGACGCATGAAACGGAAGGTCGCACGGCTGCTCATACCTTTGGTCGTCGTCACTGCATCGCTGGGCATCTTTGCCGCGCCGGCCCAGGCAGGCGCCGACTTCACTGTGACCGTCGGCTCGGAGAGTTGCTGGCTGTACGGCTACTACCTGCAGCCGGCTGAGGCTCGTGTCAGGGCGACGGGCTGCCACGAGGCTCAGGCTCGTGTCCGCTACATCACGGTGGGTGGCTCGTTCACCTATTCGTACGGCCCTGAGGTGTACCTCGGTTACGTCTCGGTAGCGACGGCTGGGACATCGATGGTCACGGAGCGAGCGGGCCGAGGCGCGATCATCGAGGGTGGTACCTACTGGTCGTCCTACAAGAGCTACATCGCCTGAGCGTTCATGAAACGCAATCTCTGTCTGGCTTTGGCGCTGGTTGCTGTGCTGGCGGGATGCACGTCCCAGCAACCGGCGCCATCGCCGTCACCGAGCCTGGCCGAGTCATTCCGCCGCCAGATCGAGCAATTCCTGGCCAGCGACGACCCCAGCGACCTCCAGCGGGCGATCCTCGCTGACTACTGGATCACCGACGCCGAGATGCGCGAAGCGGAAGAAGCCATGCGCCGCTGCCTCACGGACGCCCACCCCGACCTGCAGGTGACGTTCAACCCGGCCGGCGGATACGACGTCGGACCGGTCGACCCGTTCTACGAGCAGAATGGTGAAGAGGTCGGCGACCAGAAGTTCCAGGAGATCGTGGACAGGTGTGCTGCAGACACCGTCGGACCCATCCAGCACTTCTACGTCGAACCGCGCCGTAATCCCGAGGGCCTGACGTATCCGCAGCTGGTGCGCCGGTGCTTCGATGCCCAGGGAGTCGAGGACGGTCGCGATCTCTCCGACGATGAGTTCGACGAAATGATCAGCGGGCGCAACTACACGCTCGGCCCGGAAGCACAGGAGTGCCTGATCAACCCATACGGTTCCTGACCGCGCGAGATCGAGACAGCGAGGAAGGCCCGGAGGTCAGTGCCCACACCGAGTCACCCACCAACCGAGGATTCTTCGACGACTCAACGCAGATACCGCCCCACGGTGACGTCGGCCACCGTGGGTCTGGCGGCGGTGGCACTGGTGGCGGTCGGCCTGCTGGCCGGAATCCTCCTGGCGCCCGGTCGGGCGCCGTCCTCGGTCGCGGCGCCGGAGGGCGAGCGCCGGGTGGCGGTGAGCTCGCGCCTGTTTGACGACGCGCGCCGCGTGGAGGTCACGCCGCACGTCGCGGAGGCGGTGACGCTGACGGTGGCGGAGTCGGGCCGGGTCACCCGGACGGCGTGCACCCCGGGCGCGGTCATCGCGTCGGGCATGAGCCCGCTAACCGTTGATGACCGCCCGGTCCTCGCCCTGGCCACGACCGTGCCGCTGTGGCGGGACCTGGAGTGGGGGGCGCGTGGGGAGGACGTACGCGCCATGCAGGCCGAGTTGGCCCGGCTCGGCCACCCGGTCACGCCGACCGGTACGTACGACCGCCCGACTTCGACGGCGGTCGCGACGATCCTGCGGGAGATCGGGGTGGCCCAACCCTCGGGACGGCTGCCCGTGGCCTCGGTGATCTGGCTACCGGCTCCCCAGGTCACCGTGGCCTCGTGTGAGGTCGCGTTGGCCCAGACCATCGGTCCCGGGCCGTTCGCCACGGTCGCGGGCGGCCTGACCTCCCTGGAGGTCACCGGCGGGCTGACCGGCGCGGTGGCCGGGGACCGGGTGCTCCGCATCGGCGACGTATCGGCCCCGATCGACGCCGGAGGGATGGTCACCGACCCCGCGTTCCTGGCTGCGGTCGCGGCGAGCCCCGAGTTCGCGTTCGCCACAGCCTCGAACAGTGCCCTCACCCTGGACGCCGTCCTGGCCACGCCGTTGGAGGTCGTGGTCGTGCCACCCGGCGCGATCTTCGGGATCGCCGACGGCACCGGCTGCGTCCTCGCCGACGGCCAGCCCCGCCCGGTGCGGGTGGTCGCCTCCTCGCTGGGACAGACGATGGTGACCTTCGATGCCGGGCCGGCGCCGACGTACGTCGAGCTGCCGTTGCCGGGTGAGGTGCCGCCACCGTGCCGCTGAGCATCGCCGACGGCAAGAGCGTCCGGGCCCGGGGGCTGTCCCACGCCTTCCCCGGCACCGGGGTCCTGTTCGCCGACCTCGACCTGGATCTGCGGCCGGGCGAGATCGTGGCGGTGGTCGGTCCGTCCGGTTCCGGCAAGTCGACGCTGCTGTCGATCCTGGCGGGCTGGATGACGCCCACCCACGGCCAGGTCGAACGTCGGAATATTCGCACTTTTGGTTGGGTATTCCAGAATCCGTATGGTGTACCGCGCCGGACGACGCTCGACCACGTTGTGCTCCCCCTGCTGGCCCGCGGACTGACCCGCGCCCGCGCCGAGGAGCAGGCAGTGGACCTGTTGCGGCGCTTCGGGCTCAGCACCGTCGGGGAGCGCCAGTTCCGCGACCTGTCCGGGGGCGAGGCGCAGCGGCTGATGCTCGCCCGGGCGGTCGCCACCGCCGCCGACCTCCTCCTGGTGGACGAGCCGACCGCTCAGCTCGACCTGGCCACAGCCGCGACCGTCAACCGGGTGCTGGCCGGCATCGCCCAGGACGATGCGATCGTCGTGGTCGCCACCCACGACCCCCACACCCGCGACGCCTGCACCCGAGTGGTGGATCTCGCCGACTATCAGGCCACCGGCGGGCGCGCCCGCCACCAGACCACAGGCGAGCGGTCTGGCGGAGCGGCGAGGTGAGCCGGGGCATGCGGCCGAGTTCGGTGTTGTCCGAGGCGGGGCGAAACCTGGCCTCGGGCACAAGCCGGGCGGCCATCCTCGCCACCATCTTCGTGGCCCTGGTCGGCACCGTGGCCATCCTCGACGTACGGAACGTGGTCGATGTACTGCAAGACGCGGCCGCCTACCGGGCGGCCGGGGCCGCGATCCAGGTCATCGAGGCCAATGACGGAATCGATGGTCAGCGGTGCGACAGGCTCGCGGCCACCCCCGGCATCGTCGGGTCGGGCGCGCTACGCGCCGGCGAACGGCTGCGGGCCCTCAACCTGCCCAGCTCCGAGCTGACCGTCTGGGAGGTGACGCCGGGCCTGCCCGCGCTGCTGGCCGCGGCCGAGGCCCCCGCCGGGCCGCAGCCGGGTCCGGGGGTGTGGGGTCCGGGCGTATGGTTGTCGGCCGATCTCGCCGAGACCCTGGGGGCTGGCCGAGGCAGCGAAATCGCTACCTCAGCCGGCGCCATGCCGGTGGCCGGCGTCTACGACTGGCCGGACGACGGACGTGTCCGAGACCTCGGCTACGCCATCTTGGCCCCAGTACCCGCGGCGGGAAGGTTCGACCAGTGTTGGGCCGGGATCTGGCCGGTCGACGAGGAACTGTCCGGTCTGCTCCTGTTGAGCCTGGCCCCGGACACGTCCAGCCCGATCAGGCGACAGGTCAATGGGTCGTTGGGGGCCGACCACGATGCGGCCGCGATCTTCGCCGGTCGGCTCACCCGGCCCGCCCCGGTCGGTGCGCTGGTCATCGGGCTGGTCCTCGGCGCCGTGGCCGCCCGGCTGCGCCGGCTGGAGCTCGCGGCGGCCCTGCACGCGCGCGTGCCCAAACCCCAGCTCGCATGGCAGCACCTCATCGAGGCGTCCGCGTGGACCGGCGCCGCCACCGTCGTGGCCCTCGCGGGCACCGCCTACGCGGCGGCGCTCGGCAATCCGGACCCGGCCGGTGAGGTGTGGCTCATCGGAGCGCGCAGCGTGGCGGCCGGCGCCATCGGCGTGCTCCTCGGCACGCTGGCCGCCGTGGCCGTCACTCGAGAGCGGCACCTGTTCCGGTACTTCAAGAACCGCTGAACGCGGGGACGCCGGTCGCCGGGGTGCGCCGGTACCTCTACGACCGGATACGGCCGTCGTACGCGCGCACCTGGTCGCCGAGCTTGGCTCTACTGTAGACGGTGGGCTCGCCGTCGAGGGGATCGCCCACGTCTTCACCGATGCGCCGGTCGCCACGCCGTTCGGGACGGCGTTGGAGGGCCTCACCCCGGCTCGGCAGCCGTCCTACGGCCCTGCTGGGCCAGCGGCTGTCCGTCCGCGACCGGCCCGCCGAAGGGTGACCCGTTGGTCGGGCGGCGGGCCGTGAAGCGTACGCCCACCTGCGGGTGGGCGAGTAGGCTGCGGGCGTGGCAGGACAGGCGACTCCGGCGATCGCGCTGCTCGTCCGGCAGCGAATCGACCACCGCGAGCACACGTACTCCGTCGACGCCGACACGGCCAACTGCGGCGCGGCGGTCGCTGACGCCCGAGGCGTGGAGCTGAAGCCGGCCGACCTCATCGCGCTCACCGACGCCATCACGGCGAGGATCGCCGCGTGACGGCCGTGTCCCGGCGCTTTCTGGTGGTCGGCGCGGTCGCCGTGGCGGCCCTGCTCGCGGCCGGGACGGCCACGGCCTGGTACTTCGGGCTCATCTTCACCAACCCGTCGGTGCGCGGCGAGCCGGTCGAGGTGCCGGAGCAGGCCGTGCAGACCATCGCCACGGGCCTGGAGGTTCCGTGGGCCGTGGCCTTCCTGCCCGACGGCTCCGCCCTGGTGACCGAACGCGCCAGCGGGCGGATCCTCCAGGTTCGGCCGCCAGCGGTGGACCGCGCCGACGCCGGCCCGGCCGAGGTGACCGAGGTCGCCCGCATCCCGGATGTGGCGGCGGCCGGCGAGGGTGGGCTGCTCGGGATCGCGGTCTCCCCCGACTACGCCACCGATCATTGGGTGTACGTCTACTACACAAGCCCGACCGACAACCGGATCGTACGCCTGCGCCTGGGCGGCTCGCCCGAGCCGATCTTCACCGGCATTCCTAAGGCCCGTAACCACAACGGCGGGCGGATCGCCTTCGGCCCCGACGGCTACCTCTACGTGGGCACCGGCGACGGGGGCCGCCGCGAGAACGCCCAGGACCTCGCCACGCCGGCCGGCAAGATCCTGCGGATCACGGCCGACGGGCAGCCGGCGCCCGGCAACCCGTTCGGCGACTCGCCGGTCTGGTCGTACGGTCACCGCAACGTGCAGGGACTGGCCTGGGACGACGATGGTCAGCTCTACGCCACCGAGTTCGGCCAGAACCGGTACGACGAGCTGAACCGCATCGAGCCCGGCCGCAACTACGGCTGGCCCGAGGTCGAGGGCACCGGCGGCGAGGATGGCTTCGTGGACCCGATCGCGACGTGGTCCACATCGGATGCTTCACCGAGCGGACTGGCCATTCTCGACGGTCGGGCCTGGCTGGCCTGCCTGCGGGGCACGAAGCTCTACCGGGTCGGCCTGGATGGCGCCGGGGCGCAGCAACTTCTCGCCGGCCGGTACGGCCGGATCCGCGAGGCGGTCGTCGCCCCCGACGGCACGCTGTGGCTCACGACCTCCAACCGTGACGGGCGTGGGGATCCGCGCGACGGCGACGACCGCATCCTGCGTCTCCTCCCCGACCGCATCCCCGGCTGAGTATCAGGACCCGCTGCGTTGCCGTCGTCGCCGGACCACGAAGGTTACGACGAGGGCGGCCAGCGCGAGGCCGTAGCCGACGCGCTGGGCAAGTTGACCGTCCACATGCAACAGAACGGCGTAGTTGGCCAGGTAGCCGGCCGCGACCACGCCCAGCCAGACCGTACGGGCGCCCAGACCGACGAGCATCACCAACAACAGGGCGTACCACGCATAGGCGGGCGTCGCGACGAGCAGGGCGGCGCCGGTCATGGTCGCTCCCCCGAGCCAGGGGCGGTCCGGGTCGCTGGTCCGCGCGACGGCGACCGCGACCGCGGCCAGGACCACCACCGCCAGCACGCCGGCCCAGCGGTCCGGCACGAGCAGCGTGAGCAGGCCGAAGCGGCTGCCGCTGGCGTAGCCCTCCTCCTGCACATACCCGGGCAGGTAACCGATCACGTCCGGCCCGACGGCCAGCAGATGGGGCGCATACGCGGCGGCAACCGTACCGATAACAGTAGCTAGAACCAGCAGCGGCCGGCGCCGGACGAGCGCCGGCAGCAGCAGAACCGGGGTCACCTTCGTCGCAATGGCGAGCCCGAGCAGAGTGCCACCGGCGGCCGTCGTCGCGGTGGTCTTGCTCGCAGATTCCGCTCCGGCAGGCTGCGCGGAATTGCACTCCGTGCCCGCCACCCTCGCCCAGCCGCCCGAATGACTACGACTCAGGAC
>JADGGF010000222.1 GCA_019690055.1 Micromonosporaceae bacterium | reverse complement strand
GATTCAGACCCCGCCGGGACGGGGGACCCGACCCAGCACCGACCGGGTGCGGGAGGCGCTGTTCGCCGCGCTCGAGGCGATGACCGAGATCAGCGGCTGTCGGTTCGCCGACCTCTACGCCGGTTCGGGCGCGGTCGGGCTGGAGGCCGCTTCCCGGGGCGCCGCGGCGGTGCTGCTGGTCGAGGCCGATCCCCGGGTGGCCCGGATCGTGCGGGCCAACGTCGCGGCCCTGGACCTGGCCGAGCGCTGCCGGGTCCTGGTCGCCCGCCTCCCGGGTGCCCTGGCGGCCGGGCCCAACGGTGAGCCGTACGACGTGGTCTTCGCCGACCCGCCGTACGAGGTACCCAACGAGGAGGTCGGTGAGCTGCTGCGGGGGCTGGTGGCGTACGGCTGGCTGGCGGACGGCGCGGTCGTGGTCGTGGAGCGGTCGGTCCGGTCGGGGCCGCCCCCGGCGGTGGAAGAGATCACTTTGCGCCGTTCTCGCCGTTACGGCGAGAGCGTCCTTTGGTACCTTGCCCACTGACCTAACCTGGTCGCCCACTGACCCATGCTGGCCCGACCTGCCCTCGCGCTTCGTCCACGCTGCCCGGGCTCCTCGGGCACAGTTCCGTCCGGCGTTGTGAAGGGCGTGCGATGAGGCGTGCCGTGTGTCCTGGTTCGTTCGACCCCGTCACGAACGGCCACCTCGACATCATTGGCCGGACCACCCGGCTGTACGACGAGGTGATCGTGGCCGTCCTGGTGAACGAATCCAAGAAGGGTTTGTTCACCATCGAGGAGCGCCTGGAGATGCTCCGCGAGGTGATCGCGCCCTATCCGAATGCGCGCATCGAGTCGTTCCGCGGACTGCTGGTCGATTTTTGCCGGGCCCAGCAGGCGACGGTCGTCGTCAAGGGCCTGCGCGCGGTGAGCGACTTCGACTACGAGCTGCAGATGGCGCAGATGAACATGGGGTTGGCCGGCGTGGAGACGCTGTTCATGCCGACCAATCCGCAACACTCGTTCCTGTCCTCCAGCCTGGTCAAGGACGTGGCGAAATGGGGTGGTGACGTGAGCGCCCACGTGCCTGAGGTCGTCGCCCAGCGCCTCGCCGAACGATTCAAGGCATCCGGTCGTTGAACCCTCACCCGTACGGTCGGTCGTTTGCCGGCGACCGTGCGCGCTGCATCATGGTGAACGGCCTTCGGGGAGGACGTGGGCCGCAAAAGACGCGACGACAACCCCTCACGACAGGAACGGGAGAACGCGGTGGACGCGATGGACCGCATCGACCAGATCATCGCACTGGTGGAGAACGCCCGGAGCGTGCCTATGTCGCGGGGAAACTGCATGATCGACCGGGCGGAGCTGCTCAACCTGCTGGAGCAGCTGCGCGTGGAGCTCCCCAGTGAGCTTCGTCGCGCAGCGGCCCTGCTGGAGGAGCGGGACAAGATCCTGGACGCGGGTCAGCGTGAGGCGGAGCGCATGATCGCCGAGGCCGAGGCGGAGCACCACCGGCTGGTCTCGATGAGCGAGGTCGTGGTGTCGGCCGATCGGGAGAGCGCCCGGATGATCAACGAGGCCCGGGCGGAGGTACAGCGGCTGCGCGACGAGGTGGACGAGTACGTCGACACCACGCTGGCCAACTTCGAGCAGTTCCTGCACCGGTCCTTGGCCTCGATCGAGCGTGGCCGGGACAAGATGCACGCGCTGCGGGAGATCGGCTCCTTCCAGGGCGACGACCGCGAGCACCAACTCCCGTTCTGACCCAGGCATCAGGGGCCCGAGGCCCGCCCGAGCAGAGCCCAGCGAGGGCCAGCATTCCGGCCGCGTGGCCTGGACCAAGGAGCGAGCGAGGAACGAGCGAGCGACGCGGGAAGGCCACGCACCAAGCGCCCGAGGCCCGCCCGAGCGAAGCGAGGGCCACCATTACGGTAAGCTGGCTTTTCGGCCCGACGTGGCCGGAGGCTCACCCATGCGCGATCACCAGCCCACGCACCTGGATCCCCGGGCGCCGCTCGTCCTCGACACCAAGGACCTGCCGCGTTCCCCGGGTGCGATGCGTACCCTGCAACGGGTGGTGCCGGCTCCGGCGAGCCTCGGACTGGAGCTGATCGGGGTCGCCGAAGGTGAGCCGGTGTCGCTGACCGTTCGGATGGAGTCGGTCTCGGAGGGGGTGCTGGTCTCCGCTCGGGCGCAGGCGGCCCTGCGGGGCGAGTGCGGTCGGTGTCTGCGGGAGATCGCCGACACGATCGACGTCGAGTTCCAGCAGCTGTACGCGTACGAGCACAGCACCACCGACGCGACGACCGACGACGACGAGGTCGGGCGGATGCAGGGGGATCTCATCGACCTGGAGCCCGAGTTGCGTGACGCCGTGGTGCTGGCGCTGCCGTTGCACCCACGGTGCCGGGAGGATTGCCCCGGGTTGTGCCCCGACTGCGGGGTGCCGCGCGACGAGTTGCCGCCCGACCACAGCCACACCCAGATCGACCCTCGTTGGGCCGCCCTGAGCCAGCTCAACGGGGGCCAGTTCAAGCAGTCCTGACCACAGCCGATTAGCCCCCTCGTCAGCAAGGAGAGCAGCACCGTGGCCGTACCCAAGCGCAGAGTCTCGCGCAGCAACACCCGGTCCCGCCGGGCCCAGTGGAAGGCGACGCCGGTCGCCACCGTGGCGTGCCCGCAGTGCCGCTCACCGAAGTTGCCCCACGCCGTCTGCACGGTGTGCGGGACGTACAAGGGTCGCCAGGTCGTCGAGGTCTGACTGCGGGGTTCCCGCATGTCGAGATCGACCGGGGTACGGCCATGAACAACCGGCCGCCCGTGTCGGATCTGGAGGCCGCGCTCGGCGTGACCCTGGATCCGCAGCGGTTGGAGCAGGCGCTCACCCACCGTTCGTACGCCTACGAGAACGGCGGGCTGCCGACGAACGAGCGGCTGGAGTTTCTCGGCGACTCTGTCCTGGGTCTGGTCGTCACCACCGCGCTCTACCACCAGCACCCGGGGCTGCCCGAGGGCCGGCTGGCGAAGCTGCGGGCGAGCGTGGTGAACTCGCGCGCCCTGGCCGACGTGGCCCGCGAGCTCGGGCCGCACGGCCTCGGGCCGTACCTGCTGCTCGGCCGCGGTGAGGAGACCACCGGCGGGCGCGACAAGGAGAGCATCCTGGCCGACACGCTCGAGGCGCTCATCGGAGCGATCTACCTCGAGTACGGCCTCAAGACCGCGTCCGAGGTGGTGCACCACCTCTTCGATCCGGTCATGGCCCGCGCCGCCCGGCTGGGGGCCGGGCTGGACTGGAAGACGAGCCTGCAGGAGCTGACCGCCACGCTGGGGTTGGGCGTGCCGGAGTACGACATCGAGCAGACCGGTCCGGACCACGCCAAGACGTTCACGGCGTGGGCGGTGGTCGCCGGCGTCCGCCACGGCGGGGTGCAGGGTCGGACGAAGAAGGAGGCGGAGCAGCGCGCCGCGCAGGCCGCCTTCCTCGCGCTGACCGCGGACAAGGAATCCGAGCAGGACGGTTCCGACGAGCCCGCGACCGAGGAGGACCTCGCCGGGACCGAGGCCGCCAGCGCCTCCGCCCCGGATGGCCCCGAGCCGGGTGGCGCCCGGGCGGGTCGTCCCACCAACGACGGCGTCGGCGCCTGATGCCCGAGCTGCCGGAGGTCGAGACCGTACGGCTGGGGCTCGCGCGCCACGTGGCCGGTCGGCAGATCCAGGCGGCCGACGTGCTGCACCCGCGCGCGGTACGGCGGCACGTGGCCGGCGCGGCCGACTTCGTCGCGGCCGTGGCCGGTCGTACGGTCACCGAGGTGCGCCGCCGGGGCAAGTACCTGTGGCTGGCGCTCGACTCCGGCGACGCCGTGCTCGGGCATCTGGGTATGTCGGGGCAGATGCTGGTGCAGCCGCCCACGGCCGCCGCCGGACCCCACCTGCGGGTGCGGTTCACCTTCGCCGACGGAGGGCCGGACCTGCGTTTCGTCGACCAGCGCACGTTCGGCGGGATGCTGGTGTCCCGCGGGGGCGCGGAGCTGCCACGGGAGATCGCGCACATCGCCCGGGACCCGTTTGATCCCTTGTTCGACCCGGACGAGGTCGTCGCCGCGCTGCGCCGGCGGCGGACCGGCGTGAAGCGGGCCCTGCTCGACCAGACGCTCATCGGCGGGGTGGGCAACATCTACGCCGATGAGTCGCTGTGGCGGGCGCGGCTGCACGGCGACCGCCTCGCGGCGAGCCTGTCCCGGCCGGTCGCCCACCGCTTGCTCGGCCACGTCACCGAGGTGATGACCGAGGCGCTCGCCCAGGGTGGTACGAGCTTTGATGCCCTGTACGTGAACGTGAACGGGGAGAGCGGCTACTTCGACCGGGCTCTTGCGGTCTACGGCCGGGAGGGCCAGCCCTGTCGGCGCTGCGGTACCGCGGTCCGGCGGGAGCCGTTCCTGAACCGGTCGTCGTACTTCTGCCCCCGATGCCAGCCACCGCCCCGCCGGCCGGGTCCGCGCCTGCCCGGTCAGTCGCGGCCGCGTCAGCGGGCAGCGGGGTGATTCGCGGCGTATCTCCGAGGCCCGCCGGAGATGTCCCCTATCGGGGGATACCTGGGGGTGCCAAACGGGGCAAGTGGGTCGGGTTGGTCGGGCTGGGGTGTATGCGACGGTGCTCGGCTTGACTGTCACCAGCCGCGGCGCGACTATAGGGGTGTCGCCAGTCGCGTCCTGCCGTGTCCGCATGCGGGACGAGGTGTCCGAGGCTGTGTTCGTTAGCAGCCTCGTGGGATGTCTACCTGCATTCCCACCTCGGTGGGCATCGGCAATGGCGCGCGTTGACCGGGAAGCACCGGCGGCGCTGACAAGGAGATGATATGGCGAAGGCCCTCTATGGCCACGTGGGCAGCGCGCCCGACAAGCGCCTGCTCGACGAGGTCACCCGCCTGCGTGCGCGGGTTCGGGACCTTGAGGTCGAGGTCATGCGGCTTCGCGCGGAGAACGACCGGCTTGCCGCCGACGTTGCCCGCACGGAGGATCTGCTCCACATCGCGGAGCCCGCGCTCGCCTAGATCGCTGAGGTCGATCCGACAACCCGATACGCATCAACCGCACCGCGCGCCGACGCCGTCGGCGCGCATCTCTTTTCTGAGCCGCAGTCTTGCCGGGTCCTGCGGTTGTGGTCGTTGCCGGTCCTGCGGTGCGATCCTTGTGGGTCCTGAGACTGAGATCTGTTCGCGGCCCGAGGCCGTGATCTCTTCGGGGGCCTGAGGCTGTGGTCTTTTCGAGCCCGGGATTGTGGCCGGTGCGCGTCGTTGCCAGGAAACTGGGTTGGCGGGGGTTAGCCTGCCCAAGGCGGGGTAGAGCCCCAGCCGTGGTCGGCCCACCCGACCAGCCTCCAGCGCCGCCTCGGCGGCCCGAGCGACATCGCGGAGAGCCGTGCACCTCAAGACCCTGACGGTGAAGGGCTTCAAGTCCTTCGCGTCCACGACCACGCTCCGGTTCGAGCCGGGGATCACGTGCGTCGTGGGTCCCAACGGCTCGGGTAAGTCCAATGTGGTGGATGCCATCGCGTGGGTGCTGGGCGAGCAGGGGGCCAAGGCGCTGCGCGGCGGCAAGATGGAGGACGTCATCTTCGCCGGCACCGCGGGGCGGGCGCCGTTGGGCCGGGCCGAGGTGACCCTCACGATCGACAACAGCGACGGCGCTCTGCCGATCGAGTACACCGAGGTCTCGATCACCCGGCGCATGTACCGCTCGGGTGAGAGCGAGTACGAGATCAACGGCGACTCGTGCCGTCTGCTCGATATTCAGGAGCTTCTCTCCGACTCCGGCATCGGCCGCGAGATGCACGTGATCGTCGGCCAGGGCCAGCTCGACTCGGTGCTGCACGCCAAGCCCGAGGACCGCCGCGCCTTCATCGAGGAGGCGGCGGGTGTGCTCAAGCACCGCAAGCGCAAGGAGAAGGCGCTGCGCAAGCTGGAGTCGATGCAGGCCAACCTCAACCGCCTCTCCGACCTGACGGCGGAGTTGCGCCGCCAGCTCAAGCCGCTCGGCAAGCAGGCGGAGGTCGCCCGTCGGGCCGCGACCATCCAGGCCGATCTTCGGGACGCCCGGCTCCGGCTGCTGGCCGACGATTTGTTCACGGTCCGGACCGCGCTGGAGAAGGACATCGCCGACGAGAACGCGCTGCGCCAGCGGCGCGCCGAGGTCGAGGCCCAGCATCAAGAAATCGAAGCGCGTCTGGCTGCTCTGGAGGCCGCGCTCGCCGAGGACGCGCCCGAGCTGGCTCGCGCGCAGGAGACGGTGCTGCAACTGTCCACTGTGCAGGAACGCCTCCGGGCCACGCACCAGCTCGCTCTGCAGCGCTGGCGCAACCTCACCGCCGAGGAGCCGGAGGTGCGGCCGGGCCGTGATCCGGAGGAGCTGCTCGCCGAGGCCGAGGCGCTGCGCGAGCAGGAGTTCGAGCTGAGGGCCGAGCTGGCCGAGCAGCAGGCCCGCCTCAATGAGGCGGTCGAGGGTCGCATGCAAATGGAGCGACGCCTCGCCGAGGCCGAGCAGGCGCTCGTGGCTGCCGTTCGGGCCATCGCGGATCGGCGGGAGGGCCTGGCGCGACTGGTGGGCCAGGTGAACGCGATGCGCACCCGGTCGACTGCCGCGGCCGAGGAGATCGCCCGACTGGACGCCGCGCTCGAGGAGGCGCAGGCCCGCGCGGCCGCCGCGCAGGAGCAGTACGAGATCGCCGCCGCTGGGGCGAACGAGGCCGATCGAGGGATCGACGAGTTGATCCGGCGGCACGAGCACGCGGTCGCGGCCGAGCAGGCCGTCGCGGCGCGGCTCAAGGAGCTGACCGACTTCGAGCGCGCGGCCGAGCGGGAGGTCGCGCACTGGAAGGCCCGGGAGGACGCCCTCGCGCTCGGGCTGCAGCGCAAGGACGGCGCCGGGGCCCTGCTCGCCAACGCGGGCCGGGTCAAGGGCCTGCTGGGCAGCGTCGCGGCGCTGTTGTCCGTCGAGCCCGGGTACGAGGCGGCGTTGGCCGCGGCCCTGGGGACGTTGGCCGACGCGGTGGCTGTGTCCGATGTGGACAGTGCCCAGGCGGCGATCGAGCTGTTGAAGGCCCAGGATGCCGGGCGGGCGGCGCTGCTCGTGGGCGGGGCCGACATGCCGCCCAAGGGCGACCGGCC
>JADGGF010000221.1 GCA_019690055.1 Micromonosporaceae bacterium | reverse complement strand
GTCCGGCTCCCCGCGCGGTTCGCGGTCGTGCCCCCTGTTCCACCCCGGCTCGCGGTCGTATCCCCAACCCCGCTCGCGCTCGGGCTCCCGGCTCCACCCCGGCTCCCGGCTCCACCCCGGTTCATGGTCGTGCCCGCGGTCCCAACCCCGCTCGCGGTCGTACCCTCGGTCGCGCTCGGGTCCGGGTTCCCGGTCGGGGCCGCGACCATAGGCGGGCTCGCGCTCGTATTCCGGTGCGCGCTCATAGCCCGGCCCACGGTCATGCCCACGGTCATAGGCGGGCTCGCGCTCGTACCCTTGGTCCGGCTCGCGCCCGTGACCCCGGTCGCCCTCGCGGCCCCGATCACGCCCGTAACCCCGGTCGCCGTCGCGGCCCCACTCGTCGTCCCGACCACGGTCGTACGACGGCCCCGGTGCGCGGTCGTGCTCCGGCCCCCGCGGATAGCCGTGGTCCCGCTCGTACCCGGGCTCGCGCTCATGTCCCCGGCCGTACCCCGGCTCACGGTCATATCCCCGATCGCGCTCGTACCCACGCTCCGAATCGCGCTCGCGCGACCAGCCGCGCTCGGGCTCGGGTCGCCCATACCCGCGGTCCCGGTCGAAGGAATCGAAACCGCGACCAGACTCGAAGCCACGGTCGGCATCGAAGCCTCGACCAGCATCGAACCCGCGGCCGGAATCGAAACCGCGGCCGGAGTCGAAGCCACGATCGGACGCGTAGCCGCGCTCCCGGTCGTACGCCCCGCGGTCCTCATCGGCGTGCCGGCCGGCCGGCCGAGTGTCCGGGTACCGAGTGTCGGGATGCCAGGCGTCCGTGGGCCGACCGTCAGCGTGCCGGGCCTCGCGGACCCGGTCGGCCCCGCGGTCGTCGTAGCGGTGGGCCGGCTCGCCCCGCGTCGGCGGCAGGGCCGGGGGATCGGACCGACCGTTCGACCAGGGCCGGTCATCGGGCTCGTCTGGGCGCAGCGCGGCCCAGCGGTCCTCCTCGCGGTGCCCCCACCGGCCGTCCCGGTCATGCTCGGCTCGGGCGTCGGCCGCCTCGCGCCACTCGCCATCGACGGCGCCGCGCCGTTCGTAGATTGCCCGGCTGCCGTAGATCGTGCCGGTGTCGTCGTAGGTGGTTTGTCGGGTGACGTGGACGGTCTCCGTGCGCCGGATCACGCCCGGCGGGGGCGCTGGCGGCTCGATCGCAGCCGGGGCGTGGTGCCCGAGGGCGGGCGGCGCGAACATGGCCGGATCGACGTACGCGGCCTGCGCCTGCACCTCGTCGACCTGAGCCCGCAACTGCTCCACCGACTGGTGCAGCCCCACGAGGCGTTCCGCGATGGCCCGCTGCGCGTTGTGAGTGATCGCCGCCGTCTCCTCGCGGGCGCGCAACCGGATGCGCTCCATCTCGTCGAGGACACGGTGCTCGATATCGACCTGAACCATCTCCACGGTCGGCCGCAGCGCGATGGAGACCGCGAGCAGGACGATCGTGAGCACGGCGAGCACCACGGCGACGCGCAGCGACCCGGTGCTCTGGCCAAAGAGGAGAACCAGCACCGCGAGCGGCGCGAGCGCCATACCGGCCCAGAAGAGCGTCTGTGGCAGCTTCCCACGCCGGACATCCGGAGAGGGGTTGGCCGGCATGCTGGCAGACTACCGGGCCGGCCGCAGCGCGGGAAAGTTCGGCCCGACCGTCCCTATTGAGGCGGAGCACCCCATCCTTCGTCGCTCGACCACAACCCACCGGTCGGGGTCGGGGCGGGCTGCCACGGCTTGCTCGTCGGCGCCAGGGAGTGCACCCGCGGCATCCACGACTCCTCCTCTTCGACCGGCGGCAGCAGCACCGGCCGGCCGAACCGCTCCACGAGCCGGGTCACGGCCAGACCCACGCCGATCGCCCCGGCCGACACCCACGCCGTGGTCGTCACCTGCGGATGCACCTCAACCAGCCAGGCCACGACCAGCGCCAACAGGCAGGCGGCGAAGATCGTCCCGAAGATGCCGCCGCGGCGGCCGAAGGCGCTGGTCCCGCCGAGCAGCGCGGCGCCGAGGCCGAGCGCGGTCAACTCGACGGCGGCACCCGCCGCGTCGGGTGCACCATCAATCAGCACGATCAGTACGCCACCGACGGCGGCGATCACCATGGACACGACCGTCGCCACCACGGCGATCACGGCCGCCGCGACGCTCCGCCGGCGGGCCGGGTCGGCCACTGGCCGGAACCGGGCGAAGCCGCGCCGGAGCGACGGCGAGAGGCCGAACAGGGACCCGATGACGCTCACCGCGCTGACCACCGCGAACCAGAGGTAGGCATCAGGCCGCGCCGTGTAGTCGATGTCGACCGCACCGGGGGACTGGGCCGCCGCCCAGGCGCCGAAGCACAGCAGGACGGCCAGGCTCACCGCCCAGGCCGGCACGTGCAGCCCCGCAACCACGAGACCCTGGGCCAGACCGATCGCGGCGCAGATCCCCACGGCCACCGCGGCCGGACCGAGCCACTGGCCGTCCGCGTTCTCGGCCACCCATAGGGCAGCGAACACCGCCGCGCCACCGACCGCGAGGTTCGGCACGGCGGCCCGCAGGCTGACGGCGCTCGCGATGCCGAGCAGGCCGATGACGGTGGCGGCCAGCAGTAGGTCGCGCAACTGGTCACCGGCGAGCGCGCCGGGCCGCGCCTGGGTGAGCGCGATGCCGACGCCGGCGATCGCCAGCGCGAGCACCAGCTCCCAGACGCCGTGTACGAGCACCCGGTCCCGGCCGGGCTCACCGTCATTGGGGTCGTCGAAGACGTAGTGCAGGTTGGGCACGGGCGCGGTGGCCGCGGCGCCACCGGTCGTCTGCCCGGCGTCGCTCCCCGAGCCGGCGACCAGGGCGGGTACCGCCTCGAAGGTGGGTCGCACCGCCTGGAACTCTCCGGTGGAGACACCCAACGGCCGGGTGACCCCGGTCTGCGTACCGTCGTCGAACGCCATCGGCTGCCCCCAACGGGATGAAAAGACGTGTGTGAAGGTCCGGCCAGCAAAGTATGGCCGCCACGCGCCGATGGCGCAGCTTCAGGCCGGGACCGCTGGCCCCACTTCAGCCCAGGGGCGAACGGCCGGCTTGCCGGAGATGGCACCACCACCGCCCGCCCGGCCGCGCAGGGGTCGACCGCGGCGTGCTACGAGCGCGGCGAGGTGTCCTCGTCGTCCTCGTCGGGCTGCTTCGGCACGCGGCAGGCCCGCTCGAGCACCAGGGCGGCCGCGACCAGAGCCAGCGCGCCGACCAGGCCGACAACCGCCGGGGCGAGGTTACGGTCGGCCACGTCGAGCCGGTCCCGCTCGGCCAGCGCCCAGGCGGCGACACCGCCGTACCCGCCGGCGAAGATCGCTCCGGCCAGCGACGACGCCTTGGCCAGGACGGCGAGCCGAGCCACGAGCAGGGGGTTGAGCACGCCGGCCCGGGGACGGCGCTCGATCCGGGCCCGCGTGTTGTGCGCGGCGATCGCCTCGACCGCGGCCAGCCCGGCCATGGTCAACCCGCCGAACAAGGTGAAGTCGGGAATGTCGCCGAAGTAGCGCCGGATTAACAGGAAGCCCACGACCGCGCTGGCGACCGCGGCCACGACCAGGTTGACAGGCCGGGTCGGCTCCAGGCCCCGCCGGGGCGTACCACCCGGCCGCGTGCCCGAACCGGAAGCGCTCATTGATCGTCAGGCTACCGCACCGGGGTCGACCCGGAGCCGGCCCGACCGGGCCCGCCCCGGTCCGGGCCGGGCTGGGCCGCCGGCGGCCGGAGGACGTCCGGGGTGCTCCGGATCTCGGCCAGGTCGGTGGCCACGGGCTGCCGGCCGAGCAGGTCGGCGACCCGGCCGTGCCCGGGCAGCTCCGCGTCCGGATCCACGTCCAGCCAGGGCCGCAGGACGAAGGCCCGCAGGTGCGCCCGCGGGTGCGGCACCGTCCACTCGGGATCGTCGGACACCACGGGGCGCCCGTCGTCGCGCCACACGACGATGACATCCACGTCGAGCGTGCGCGGGCCGAACCGACGGCCGGGTGTCCGCGTCCGGCCGGCGGCCCGCTCCAGGGCCATCGCCCGGTCCAGCCACGCGCGGGGCGGGACATCGGCGCGCGCGAGCACGACTGCGTTGAGGTACCAGGGCTGGTCGGCGTCGCCCCACGGCGGGGTCTCGTACACGTTGGACACCGCGACGACGGCGTCCCCGAGGCCGTCCACCGCCGCCCGCAGGTGCGCCAGACGGTCGCCCAGGTTGCTCCCGAGCGACAGCACGGCCACCGTCATCGCTCGCCCCCGGTCATCGACCGTCCTCCTGGTTTGGAAACCCGGTGGACGACCGGGCAGTCGGGTCCGGGCGGCCGGACGCCGGGGCCGAGCGACGCAGGGTGACCGACACGTCGGCGAAGGCATGGGGGATCGGGGCCGCCGGCTTGTGCACGGTCACCTCGACCGCGCGCACCCGCGGGTCGGCCAGACAGGCGTCGGCGAGGCGCTGGGCGAGGGTCTCGATGAGCCGCACCGGCTCGCCGGCCACGATCGCCACGAGGCGGTCGGCCAGCTCGCCGTAGTGAACGGTGTCGGCCACGTCGTCGGAGGCGGCGGCCGGCGCGAGGTCGAGGTCGAGCACCACATCGACGACGAACTCCTGCCCGCGCTCCCGCTCGGCGTCGTAGACGCCGTGGTGACCGTACGCCCGCAGCCCACGCAGTGCGATGCGGTCGCCGCCGTCCGGTCTCACCACTGCGCCACCCTCACCGCGTCGTCCACTTACACCGCCCTGTCCACCGGCACCGAGCCGCCGCCCTCACCGAGCCGCCTCGGTCGCGGCGAGAACCTTGAGCGCGTCCACGGTGGCCCGCACGTCGTGCACCCGCACCCCCCAGGCGCCGGCTTGGACGGCGAGCAGGCTCGTGGCGACCGTGGCCGCCTCGCGCTCCCCGACAGGGCGCGGCGTGCCGTCCGGCCCGGCGAGCAGGGCGCCGAGGTACGACTTGCGGCTGGCTCCGATCAGCACCGGGAAGCCGAGCGCCACCAGCTCGGGCAGGTGCGCGCTCAGGCGCCAGTTGTGCGCCGGCAGCTTGGCGAAGCCCAGGCCCGGGTCGAGGATGATCCGATCGGCGGACACCCCGGCCCGCAACGCCGCGTCCACCCGCTGGCACAGCTCGTCCCGCACCTCCGCCACCACGTCGTCGTACTGGGCGAGCTCCTGCATCCGGCGTGAGTGGCCGCGCCAGTGCATGATCACCCACGGCACGCCGGCCTCGGCGACGACCGAGGCCATCTCCGGGTCGGCGAGCCCGCCTGACACGTCGTTGATCACGCTCGCCCCGGCCGCCAGCGCCGCACGGGCCACCTCGGCCCGCGTGGTGTCGATGCTGGTCGGGACGCCCGCCGCGGTGAGCTCGCGGAGCACCGGCACCACCCGGGCGATCTCCGTCTCCGCGTCGACGCGCTCGGCCCCGGGTCGGGTGGACTCTCCGCCGACGTCGACGAGGTGGGCGCCGTCGTCCCGCAGCCGGACCGCGTGAGCCACGGCGTCGTCGATCGCGGCGAATCGGCCCCCGTCGGAGAAGCTGTCCGGCGTCACGTTCAGCACGCCCATGACCACCGGTCCGGGCGGCAGTGGGGTCATGGACAGGACGTTACCCACTGTGCGCGCCGACGCGCAGGCAACCCACGGGCACGCGCACTCAACTCACGATCGCGCTCACGCGCAGTCAACTCACGATCGCGCTCACGCGCAGTCAAACTCCCGATCGCGCTCACGCGCAGTCAAACTCCCGATCGCGCTCACGCGCGGTCAAACTCCCGATCACGCTCACGCGCGGTCACCCCGTCGTCAGCGCTCACGCGCGGTCGTGCTGTGGTCGCCGCCCGCGCACCCCGCGCGGGAACCTGTCGCGTGGCGGACAGGCAGGTTCACCGGTCGGGCTAGTCACCGAGACCATACGGAGTGCAATATTCTTCGTCGTCGGGCGGGCGCGCCGCGCGGGGGTGACTGTCTCACGCCGTGTGACGATAGTTCCGTTTGGACCCATCGTCGGGCAGGCTGGACGGATCGCCCCGGCCGTTGGTGCGGTCAGGGGCAGGCGGAGACTCCGGGGAGGTTGCCGATGATCGTGTCGACGCTTGCACATCTGGCGGGGTTGGCGACCGACGCCACCCCTGTCGTGGCCCAAGCAACGGCATCGGAGCCGCCCGAGATCATCAACACGACCGGCATCGTGAACTTCATCGCCACGAAGGTCACGCCGATCCTGCTCGCCATCCTCGGCGTCATCTTCATCAGCCGGGCCGGCAAGGGCGAGATGTCCAAGGTGCTGACCAGCTCCGCGATCGCGATCGTCGGACTCGCCTTCATCGTCGGGGCCGGGGCACTGTTCTTCCTCGGCGAGGGGCTGGTCAATCTGATCTTCGGGACGAACTGACCCGGGTATCCCGATGCGGCTGCGGACCGACGACGACATCTACCGGGCGAGGCTGGTCTATCTCGGGCCGCCGGGGTACACGCTGCCGATCCAGCTGCCGTACGCCCAGTACGGCATGTTCCTGATCCTGGTGCCCATCTACATGGGTATCCATTACCTGATCACGTTCGAGTTCGACCCCATACCGGCCTGGGAGATCGCCCTGGCCATGGTCACCACATCCGTCATCTGGCGGTACGTCGACCCCGACCGTCCGGCCCGGCAGGTCATCCGGACGGCGCTGACCGACTGGCGTGGTTCGGGTCGGGCCGCCCTGGCCCGCGAGGAGCGCCTCCCTCGGCTCGTGGCCCGTCGGGTCGTCATCAGGGAGCGCCTGTGAGGACGAGGAGCGCCGCGCAGCTGTGACGCAGACGAATCGGGGAAACGTGGGGCCGCCCGCCCTCCCCTTCGAGGACGACTTCGCCGACTACTACGACGACGAGCCCCCGACGCAGCCCGCCGCGCCGGCCGTGCTCCGCGCGCCGACGCCGGTCGCCGGGCTGACCCCGTTGCGGCCGACGCCGCCACCGGGCCCGCCCCCACGGACGGCCGACGTGGACTCCCCGTTCTTGGGCCTGTTCCCCGGCGCCACGGCCGGCCAGGCGCCCGCTGCTGCCGCGCCGGCACCGGCGCCCGCTGCCCCGGCGCCACCGACCGCACGGCCCGCGCCCCCGGCGAGCGGACCCCCGGCCCGGCCGGTGC
>JADGGF010000220.1 GCA_019690055.1 Micromonosporaceae bacterium | reverse complement strand
CTAGATGGCGACCGGGCGAAGATGAACGCCGCTAAGAACGCGCTGCGGGAAGCCGAGAAGGCCTGTACTAACGCCATAAATCTGGCCCGGGCGGGCCGCACCGGCGAATCCCTGCGCGCGTGGCGCGAACTGTTCGGACCGCTGTTCCCGCTCTCATGACCACCGCATCCGAAGCGCCAAGGATAACGCCTGGCGAGTCTGCCAAAATTACCCAGCGCCAAGACGAGCCACAGCACCTGCAGCGGCTGCTCGCCTACACATACCATTACCGATTGGCGCTACGGTGGCGGCGGGCCCGCGCGGCGGGAACCTTCGTGGTCGCCGCCATCGGACCGATCCTTGCGCTCTTCGTACCGGCCGTCGCCGGTCTAGTCGCGGCGACCGCCGCCGGCTGGCTCGTTCTCGGCCGAACCATCTTCACCTGGCTCGAGCAGCGCAACACCCTCCAGGCAGTCAAGATCCAAGAACTATACGACACCGACCTGTTCCACCTGCCGTGGAACGACTCTCTCGCAGGGCGACGACCCAGTCCGGAGGACGTAGCCGCCGCCGCGCGCCAAATCCGAGACGACAAGCCGTACCGCAACTGGTACAGCATCGACCTCGGCGACACACCCTGGCCTGCGGACGTCCTACTCTGCCAACGCCAGAGCACGGTCTGGAGCCGTCGCGATCATCATGCCTACGGAATAACCGTCTTTATTGTCGGACTTCTATGGTTGGTGGTTGGGCTCATCATAGCGCTCACTTGCGACCTAAGCCTTGCCGACTACCTGGTCAGGGTTTTCCTCCCGAGCGCCCCGGTGCTTCTCGATGCGGTTGAACTGGGTCGCGCCCACTGGCGGCACGCTGCGGCACGTCAACGGATCGAACACACCATTAACGAGCTGTGGGATCAGTATGTCTCGAAACCAGAAAGCCTGACAGTCGCTGAATGCCGAGCAATCCAGGATGCCACCTACATTCTCCGGCGCGATGGGCCTCGCGTTCCCGGCTTCTTTTACGCTATAAGGAAATCTAGCTCGCAAGCCACCACGCGGGCTGGTGCAGAGTCGCTGAGAGCGCAGCTGCCCTCCTCTGCATCAACACCACCGTCGAGGCCAGCGATAGACGAGTAGAAGGTGCCCTACCAACCACGAAGGGCCTCGTTCGCTAGTTGTTCTGACCACCGATGCTCGTAACGCAGCTGATTGGTGGCTCGGAAACCAGTGTCCGACAGCGTCCGCCGATACCTACGACAGCATTTGCCTCCAATGTCAGACGTTCGGGCCTGAAACACACCGGAAACCTGCCAGCCCTACCGTCGGGGCATGCGCATCGAAGTCGACGACCTGACCGCCCCCGAGATCGCCAAGCTGCTGACCGAGCATCTGGCGGACATGGCGGAGGCGACGCCGGACCCGCGCAGCCGCCACGCGCTGGACCTCGACGGCCTGCGGGCCCCGGGGATCACGGTCTGGTCGGTGTGGGACGGCGACAAGCTGGTCGGCTGCGGCGCGCTCAAGCGGCTGGACGACACGCACGCCGAGGTCAAGTCGATGCGGACCGTCGCCCACCGGCGGCGCAGCGGGGTCGCGTCGACCGTGCTGACCCACATCATCGAGCAGGCCCGATCGATGGGGTACACGCGGCTGAGCCTGGAGACCGGGTCGGGTCCGTTCTACGAGCCGGCCCGGAAGCTCTACGAGCGGTTCGGCTTCACGTACTGCGAGCCGTTCGCCGACTACCGCCCCGACCCGAACAGCGTCTTCATGACCCGCACGCTGTAGGCCTCCATGACCCGCCCCCGGCAGCTCGGTGGCCAACCCGGTAGCTCGGTGGCCAACCCGGTAGCTCGGTGGCCAACCCGGTAGCTCGGTGGCCGACCCGGTGGCTCACAGCCGGCAACCGACCCCACTGTCACTCCCGGTGGACAACCGGGCCGCGGTGCGCGACCCTGACGGGTGCCGGCACCGGCGCCTCCGATGGCCGTACGCCGGCTCGAGCAACAACACGGGGGTCACGATGGTTCTCGCGGTGGATCCGAAGCATCTGCGCCGCGCGGCCGAGAAGGTACGCGTCGCCGCACTCAATATCGATGAACTGTTAGCCAGCAATACATCCCGGCTCGCCGTGCCGGGCCAGCGTACGTGGGAATCGGCCTGTCGCCTCGAGACCGCGGTCGAGGTCTGGCGCGACCACCTGGGTCAACTGGCGACCACCCTCCACCAGACGGCCACGCGGCTGGCCTCGGTGGCGGACCTCTTCGTCGCCGCCGACCAGGCGGCCCTGGCCCGGATCAGGTCGGCGGCATGGGCCGGCTGACCCTCGCCGCCGTTCGGGCGGGCGATCCGGAGGCGTTCCGGTCGGCGGCGCTTGCCTGGGCCGCGCTGGCCGCCGCCCTGGACGCTGCGTCCGAGCACATGGCGACCGGCCGGGCCCGGGTCGGCGCGGCCGGGCAGGGCACGGCCCTGGCGGTCGCGGCCGACCGGGTGGGCACCGAGGTCCGTGCGGTGGGCGGCGCCGTGGGGCCGGCCCGGCGGATCGCCCAGGCCCTGCTCCGGCACGCCGACGCCCTGGCCGCCCTGCAGCGACACCTCGACGCCGTGCTGGCCACGGCCCGCAGCACGGGCCTGACGGTCGATCTGGTCAGCGGTACGGTCACCGCCGCCGGACCGGCGGGCGTGGCCCCGTGGCGGGCCACCGTCGACGCCGTCCGCGACGAACTGGCGGAGATCCTGGCCCAGGCTCGCCGGCTCGACGCGGCCACGGCGGTGGCGGTCGGCTGCTCCCCGCCCGACCAGCGGGCGTCGGAGCCCGACCAGTGGGCGGCCGGTGACGCGTCGCGGCTGGACCGGGCCACGGTGCAACGGCAGGCGGACCGGGCACCGGCCGACGTCGCCGCCTGGTGGCGGTCGCTGTCCCCGCACCAGCGGGAGTGGGCGCTGCGGGACCATCCGGACCTGATCGGCCACCTGGACGGGATTCCCGCCGTTGACCGGGACCGGGCCAATCGCACGCACCTCGACCACCTCGTCGCGCAGGCCGCGGCGCCGGCCGGGCTGCGCGCCGTCCGCGACCAGCTCGCCGCGACGCCGGAGGCGTACCTGCTGCTCATCGACGGCTCCGGCGATGGTCGGGTGGCCGTGGCCCTGGGCGCCCCCGACCACGCGCGGCACACCGCGCTGTTCGTGCCGGGCGTGGGCACCGACCTGCTCGACATCCACGGCGAGCTGGCCCGCACGGCCACGCTGCGGCGCGTCGCCGACCAGACGACGGTCGCCCACGGGGACGTGAGCGTGGTGTACTGGCTCGGCTACGACCCGCCGGACAGCCTGCTCGACGGCTGGCGCGAGGGTCCGTCGCGGGACGGCGGCGCCGCGTTGACCCGGTTCGCGGACGGGCTGCGCGCAAGCCACGTCGGCGGCCCCTCCCACGTAACCGCGCTCGGGCACAGCTACGGCAGCACCGTCGTCGCCGAGGGCGCCCGGGCCGGCGGGCTGCGGGTGGACGACATTGTGGTGGTCGGTAGTCCGGGCCTGCACAGCGACCACGCCCGCGAGCTGAACCTCGACCCGCGGCACGTGTGGGTCGGCCGGTCGGCCACCGACGAGATCCGGTTCGTGCCGGGACCGATCCACGGACGCGAACCCGCCGATCCGGGCTTCGGGGCCAACCGGTTCGTGACCGACACCTCCGGCCACAGTGGATACTGGCGACCCGACAGCGACAGCCTGCTCAACCAGGCCTATATCGTCACGGGTCAGTACGACCGGGTGACGCTCGTGCACGGGGAACGGCCGGCGTGAGGGTTGGCCTCGTGAGGGTGGCCGGGTGAGGGGGCAGGCATGAGAGCGATCGACGACGGCACCGCCCGGCAGATCGTGTGGCGCCACGCCGACGAAGTGCTCGAACTGGCCGGCTGGGCGGGCTTCGCCAGTGGCGACAGCCAGCCGGTCCCCTGCCGGGGGCCGGACGGCCGCGACGAGGACAACGTCTACTACACCGAGGGGTCGTTCCAACTCATCGTGCCGCTCGAGCAGCACCGGGCCCTGGTCGACCGGGTGGCCCGCGGCTGGGCAACCCGTGGGTACACGGTGGACCCCGTGACGGCGTTCCCCGACGGCGGCGCCCGCGTCAGCGCCCGCGCCGGGTTCGTCGACCTGACGCTCGGGTCCGGGCAGGCGCCGGCGATGGTGCTGGTCGTGGTGACCGACTGCTACCGCGTGGCGGGCGAACCGCCCTGACGGCGGTCGTGCAACGCATGCTCGGCGATATGCCCCGGGCTGCCCGCCAGGTGCGGGAACTTGACGTCGAAGGCGGGCCGCTCCGAGCGGATACGGGGCATGCGGTCGAAGTTGCGCAGGGGCGGTGGACAGCTCGTCGCCCATTCCAGCGAGTTGCCGAACCCCCACGGGTCGTCGACGGTCACGATGGGGCCGGCCTTGTACGACTTCCACATGTTGTACAGGAACGGCAGGATGGAGACGCCGACGATGAACGCGCCCACCGTCGAGACCGTGTTGAGCGTGGTAAATCCATCGGTCGGCAGGTAGTCGGCGTACCGGCGTGGCATGCCCTCGTCGCCGAGCCAGTGCTGCACCAGGAAGGTGGTGTGAAAACCCACGAATGTGAGCCAGAAGTGCAGCTGGCCGAGGCGCTCGTCGTACATCCGGCCGGTCATCTTCGGGAACCAGAAGTAGACCCCGGCGAAGACGGCGAAAACGATCGTCCCGAAGAGCGTGTAGTGGAAGTGGGCGACGACGAAGTACGTGTCGGTGACGTGGAAATCCAGCGGCGGGCTGGCGAGCAGCACCCCGGTCAGGCCACCGAGGAGGAACGTCACCAGGAACCCCAACGAGAACAGCATGGGCGTCTCGAACGTGATCTGTCCCCGCCACATGGTCCCGATCCAGTTGAAGAACTTGAGCCCGGTCGGGATCGCGATGAGGAAGCTCAGGAAGCTGAAGAACGGCAGCAGGACGAAGCCGGTGCCGAACATGTGGTGCGCCCACACCGCCATCGATAGACCCATGATGCTGAATGTAGCCAGCACCATGCCCTTGTACCCGAACAGCGGCTTGCGACTGAAGACCGGGACGACCTCGCTGACGATGCCGAAGAACGGCAGCGCGATGATGTACACCTCGGGGTGGCCGAAGAACCAGAACAGGTGCTGGTACATCAGCGGTCCGCCGGTGTCGGGGTGGTACACCTGGGATCCCAGCTGACGGTCGGAGAGCAGCGCCAGCAGGGTCGCCGCCAGGATCGGGAAGACGAACAGCACGATGATGCTGGTGACGAGGATGTTCCAGGTGAAGATCGGCATCCGGAACATGGTCATGCCGGGCGCGCGCAGCGTCAGGATCGTCGTCACCATGTTCACGGCCCCGAGGATCGTGCCCAAACCCGTGATGGCCAGGCCGACGATCCAGATGTCGCCGCCCACCCCGGGCGAGTGCGTGGCCGTGCTGAGCGGGGTATAGGCGAACCAGCCGAAATCGGCCGCGCCGTCGGGGGTGAGGAACGAGCCGAGCACAAAGATGCCGCCGAGCAGGTACAGCCAGTACGCCAACGCGTTCAGCCGGGGGAAGGCCACGTCCGGCGCGCCGATCTGCAGCGGAACGACGAAGTTGGCGAACGCGAACACGATCGGCGTGGCGAACAGCAGCAGCATGACCGCGCCGTGCATGGTGAACAGCTGGTTGTACTGCTCGGGTGAGAGGAACTGCAGCCCGGGTCGGGCCAACTCGGCCCGCATGAGCAGGGCCATGACGCCGGCGGCCAGGAAGAAGCCGAAGGAGGTGACCAGGTACAGGATCCCGATCTGCTTCGCGTCCGTTGTGCGCAGCAGCCGGGCGATCGCCGAGCCAAGGATGCTCCGCCGCACCGGGTAGGGCCGGACCACGATCGGCTGCGGCTCCAGCCTCTGCTTCTCCAGCGTCATACGGCCCCCCATGATCTACAGCCGTGCGGTGCCGACGAGACCGCGCGGCCGCGACGCTCCTCCCCGCTGCTCACTCGGGGTTCTGTTGGCATCGGAGCACACGTCATCGATGCGCGGTTACGGATTCCACGGTTCGGTGCCCGAATGTCCCCCTGACGGGTCGCCCACGTCCGACGACCCGCCCCACGGTGACCCGATCCCTCGGCCGACACCGGCCCCTGACCGATTCAGGGCACCGGCGAGGCCGGGCGCGGCCATCGGTCGGCGCGGTGGTCGTACGCCGTCTGAGATCAGCGGCGAGCCGGGATCATCGGTCGAGCCTGGTCAGCGGTCGAGCTGCAGGCGGCGCCAGGCGTGCAGCGTCAGCAGCCCGAACCCGAGCGGCACGGTCGCCGTCAGGAGCAACTGCACCGGCGAGACCGTGCCGGGCAGCACCGCCCACAGCGCGGGCGCGGCCAGCGGGAACCAGCCACCGGCGACGCCGGCCACGACGACGATCTGGGCGACGGCGAGCAGGGCCACCGTCGTCGCGATGGCGGGCAGCAATCCCCGCCCGATGGTGGCGGCCCAAGCGGCCGGCACGGGCAGGGCCGCGGTCATCACGGCCAGGGCGAACAGGCGGGCCAGCCCGGCCCGGTCCGCCGCCCCGGGCAGCTCCCCGGTGACCACGGCGGCGGTGACCGCGACCACCACCGTGAGCAGCACCGCGACGGCGAGCGTCCACACCAGATAGACGATGAGCTTGGCCAGAGCGATGGTCGGTCGCGTGACCGGCAGACCGAACAGGCCGGTGATCGTCCCGTCGGCGAACTCGCGCGCGTACAGCCAGCTCAGGCCGACTCCGAAGGCGAGCAGCCCAGCGGCCGCGGTGACCTGGACCGCGACGGCCAGCAGGCCGGGCCAGCCGCCCTGGAGCGCGAGCGGTACCGCGGCGTGGCCGACAACTCCGTCGGCCGCGTCATCGACACCCTGCTACGACACGACCTCGTCATCATCGACGAGATCGGGTTCGCGCCGCTGGACGACACCGGCACCCAACTGCTGTTCCGGTTCGTCGCCGCCGCCTACGAACGCCGCGCCCTGGGCGTCGCCTCACACTGGCCGTTCGAACAATGGGGACGGTTCCTGCCCGAACACGTCACCGCCACCAGCCTGCTCGACCGGCTCCTACACCACGCCACCGTCGTGGTCACCGAAGGCGAATCCTTCCGCATGCGGGAAGCCCGCACCCGAACCGCAAGGAG
>JADGGF010000219.1 GCA_019690055.1 Micromonosporaceae bacterium | reverse complement strand
CACCGCCAGTCTTGATCGTCGCGTGTGCCGGACTGGCGCCCAGCCCGACCACGACCGTGACCGCCGCCGCGAGCGCGATCAGCCCGTGGACGAGCCTGCACGGAGTTCGGAGACTCGCGCTACAGGATAGCGAACCCGGTTGGTGCCACGGGTACCGAAAGTTGATCATTCGATAACTGTCTGTGAGGCCTGATCGGGCGAGAAGGGGGCGCGCAGAAACGGAGGGCCTTCCCGTCACCCTGTCCCGCCGCCGTCTCGGGTAGCCTGCGGCGGTGCGACTACGCGGCATCCTGGCGATCCGGATAGCGGCGTTGCTGGCGGCGGCGTGCTTTCTCGGCGTGGCCCTCGGCCTTCGGGCCATCACCGGGGACTGGTCGGGCAGCGGGCGGCTGGCGCAGTACTCGGGGACGGCCCTCTATGCGTCGATGGTCTACGCAGGCGTGATCCTGGTGGCCCCGCGCGTATCGGCCGCGTGGGCCGGCGTCATCGCCACCGTGTTCTGCTGGACGGTCGAGGCGGCTCAGCTGACCGGCATCCCGGCGGAACTGTCCGCGCGCAACATTCTGGTCCGGGCGGCCCTGGGTGTGCACTTCGACTGGGCGGACATCCTGTGGTATCCGGTCGGGATTGTTCCGCTCGTCGTGGTCGACTGGCTCCTGATCGAGCCCTGGCGCCGTGTCCAGCCAGCCGACCCGGAGCGGACGCCATCCCACCATGCCTGAGGCCAGCGGGGAGGCAACCGATCTGATGCCGAGTGACTTCCTCTCAACGGTTCTCGCCAGGTTGCGCGTCACCCGCGACGGACCCAGCCCGCAGCTGGAGTCGCGCTCCGGCGCGGGCGTGCAGGTCGTGCGGACCGTCGACGGACAGCCGGCGTACCTCAAGGTCACTCCGTCCACTTTGGATCCCGCCGCGGTCCAGGCGGCGCGGCGGGAGCTGCGCTTCTATCGGGAGGTCGCGCCGTTCGCACCCGTACGCACGCCGATGCTCCTCGATGCTGTCGACGATGCGGACGGCGTGGCGGTCCTGCTGGAAGCGGCCGGCGAGACCCGACCTCCGGGGGCGTGGACCGCCGGCCTGTGGTCGGAGCTCGGCTGTGCTCTGGCTCGCCTGCACGGCATGCCGGTGCCCTCCGGCGCGGACTGGGACCGCCCCGACCCGGTGCGCGAGGCCATGGCCGATCCGGACGTCGACAGTCTGCGCGTCTTCTGGTCGTCGTCCCTCCCGCAGCTGTCCGAGATTCTGGCCCGGCGGGTCACGTTGTGGGAGCAGCTCTCGGCGCTGCCACCAGTGTTCATTCACGGCGACTGTCATACCGAGAATCTCCCCGTACTGTCCGGGAAGCTGGTCTTCTGCGACTGGCAGGTGAGCGGCCTCGGGCGGCCAACCACGGACCTCGCCTTTCTCAGCGTCCGCGCCGTACCCCACGGCGCGGACGTCCCGTCGGTGTTTCTCGAGGCGTACCTCGCCGGCCGATCCGACGATCCCCGGATGATGAGGCGCGCTGTTGTCGCCGAGGAGCTGGCGTTCTTCGTGTTCCTGTGGCCGCCCTACGCCGTGTTCAACGACGCACGGGCAGTGGCGCGGGCCCGGCAGCGGACGCGACGCTTGGCCCAGCGGTGGCTCGCCGACTCGGTCGACGATGCCGACTGAACGTCCATGATGGACCAGCCGCCCCGGCAATGTCGGAGCGCGACGATACGGTGCGGGCATGAGGTACGGCATCGATGTGGCCATCCTGGGGGATCTCGCCGACCCGCGTCGCGTGGTCGAGCTGGCCCGGGCGGCCGAGGAGTCCGGTTGGGACGGCCTGTTCGTCTGGGATCACCTGGCCTTTGCGTGGGGCGTGCCGTCCGCGGACCCGTGGGTGACGCTGGCGGTGGCGGCGCAGGCGACGTCCCGGCTCGTGCTGGGTCCGGCCGTCACGCCGCTGCCGCGCCGACGCCCGGCGGTGGTCGCGCAGACCGTGGCCTCGCTCGACGTGCTGAGCGGCGGAAGGGTCGTCTTCGCCGCTGGGCTGGGCGGAGTCGAGGCCGAGTTCACGGCTTTCGGCGAACCGGCGGACGCCAAGCTTCGGGCGGCTCGCCTGGACGAAGCACTGGGCATCGTGGCCGAGCTGTGGCGCGGCGAGGAGGTGACGCATCACGGTGTTCACTACCGCGTCGACGGCGTGCGGCTCGCCCCGCTTCCGGTGCAGCGACCGCGGGTGCCGATCTGGATCGGGGGGATGAGCGCCGCGGCCTTGCGGAGGGCGGCGGCTTGGGACGGCTGGGTGGGCGGTGGCGACACCCAGGACGGCCGGATGGCGATGACGCCGGAGCAGGTGGCCGACATGGTCGCGACGATCCGTAGGCACCGATCCAACGATGGCCCGTTCGACGTGGCGTTGACCGGTGTATCCGCGGCCGGGGACGCCGCGACCGTCCGCGCGTACGCCGACGCCGGCGTCACCTGGTGGCTGGAGCACCTGCACGGCTATCGGGGCGACCACCGCGCCCTGCTGGCCCGGGTGACGGCGGGACCGCCGTCCTGAGCCCGCACACCAGGCGAGCGCGGTGGCCCGCGTCTGGGCGGGGCAGCGCCCGGTCAGCCGGTGTGAAGTTCAGTCGGCCGGCGTGATGTTGTTGTTCAGGCGGAAGAAGTTGTCCGGGTCGTGGACCGCCTTGAGCGCCCGCAGGCGGTTCAGGTGCTCACCGTAGGCGTACGCGACCCCGGCGTCGCCCTCGTCGGAGATGAAGTTGGCGTAGACCCCGGAGCCGTACGGGCGCAGGGCCTCCCAGGTGCGCCGCACCCATGCCACGTGGCGAGCACTGTCCTCATCGGAGGGTGTGCATGGACTGGACGGCCACGTACGGCATGAGGCCGACCGCGGACGCCACCGGCTGCCCGACCGACCGGATGGGGGCCATGGCCGCGGCCCCGTCGGCCGGATCGCCGGACCACACGAAGACGACCGCGAGGTGGCGTTGGCCGACGCGTTCGGGTGGGATGAACGGCGCCGGCGGGGCCGGGACGAGGCCGAGCGCCAGGCCGAGCTCGTCGGGTGCGTTCGGCGCATGCTCCCGCACGGCCGCGAGCACCTCATGGGCCTGCTCGAGCGGCCAGAACACCGGCCCGGCCAGCACCAGCGGCCCCACCGGGTGCAGCCGGTACTCGAACCGGGTGGCGATGCCGAAGTCGCCGCCGCCACCGCGCAGGCCCCAGAACAGTTCCGGGTCGCTGTCGGCGTCGACATACAGCGACTCGCCGTCGGCGGTCACGAGGTCGACCGACAGCAGGTTGTCGATGGTCAGCCCGTACCGCCGCATGAGGTGGCCCAGCCCGCCACCGAGGGTCAGCCCGCCCAGGCCGGTGTGGCTGATGACGCCCCCGGTGGTGGCCAGGCCGTACCCCTGGGTGGCCCGGTCGAACTCGCCCCACAGCAGGCCGGCGGCGGCGACGGCGGTGCGCGCCCGGTGGTCGTGGTCATGGCGGCAGTCTGCTCGACCGAGCGTTTGCCGGCCGTTTGCGCGGCGTTGCCGACGCCTATTCCGCGCAAATTGCCGGAGCGGAATCTGCGCGCAATGGGCCGAGCATCGCCAGCGCGCGGTGCCGCAGGTGATGCAGCACGTTGCGCAGGTTCGTGCGGGCCTGGCCGTCGGTCGAGTCCGGCCACAGGAGCTGGGCGATGCGGTGGCGCGGTTGGGCCGTGCCGGCGTGGAGGATCACGCAGGCGAGCAGGGAGGGGGCCCGGGCGGGCAGCGGTCCAGGCCATTCCTGGCCATCGATGGTCAGCCCGAAGTCACCGAGCAGCCGCAGGCGTACGGTCGCGGCATCGACCGTCACGTCCCTCGCCGTCGCCGTCCCGGCCACGGTGTCAGCGTGCCTCAGCCGGCGCGCCCGGCCACCCAACGACCCGCTTCGCGCGGGCGGTCGCCTGTGTGCATGCACGTTCGAGGGCTGGTCCCCGGCGTCCGGGCGACGTACCCGTCCGGTGGAGTGAGACGGCACCCGATCAACCCGACGAGCCGTGGACCGCGGCGTTGCCCCCTCAGGGCCGTCCCTCACCTCGTTGCGGGAACAGCGGCGGTCAACGCCGCTTCAGCTGAGCACCTCGTCGAGGGTGGTGGCGGACAGGACGCGGGCGGTCCAGGTCTGGAGCTGGTCGGTGGAGGCGGCGTGCACGGTGTCGAGCACGGTCTGGGGGAGGGGTCCGAACTTGATGGTGAGCAGCTGCACGAGCGCGTCGGCCCGACCGGCGGCGAGGCCCTCAGCGAGCCCTTCGGCTCGACCTTCGGCCCGGCCTTCGGCGCGGAGCATTTCGGCGGTGGTCACGTAGGCCTCCTCTGCGTCCGGACCCACCACGGCGACCAGTTTGCGCAGCTCGTCGGGCGGTGTTTCCCCGACTGTCTGAATGTAGCTCAGGAGGGCGACGAACTGGGTGACGCCGCCGGGCTGGTCCAGGATCGCGCGTAGGTCGGGGAGCCACGGCAGGAGAAGCTGGACGAGGTCCGGGTTGCCGGGGGCGTTGGTGAGCAGGAACAGGGTCAGGCGCACCGGCGGGGTGACCGGCCGGGCGCGCAGGGCCTGCTCGTCCAGGCGGGCCAGGTCATCGAGGATGAACCGGAACCGCGGCAGGTACTCCTGGACCGCGTCGACGGCGGGCACGTCCAGATCGATCAGATTCAGCAGTTGGGTCGAGCCGGTCCAGGGACGCCGGTTGTGGTGCACGACCAGCGGGATCACCGCCGGCAGCCGGGTCACCCCCGGATGCTCGGACAGGTACCGGTCCCAGATGCGCAGCACATACCGCAGCATCCGGAACGGCATCAGCGGGTCCGCACTGCTCTGATGCTCGATCAGCACATAGATGAAGGCCTCACGGCCATCCAGCGGGACGGTGAACAGCAGATCGGAGTGACGCCAGTTCAGCGCTTCATCGACGAAACTGCCGGACACCTGGGTCAGCCGCCGCAGATCCAGGCGATCGACCAGACCCGCCGGCAGCACCGCCCGCAACTGCGAGGCCGCGTTCGCCGGCTCACCCAGGACCAGACGGAACACCGCATCGTGCGGGCTGGACGAACGTGCCATGCCCGCAACCTACGAGCGACCTCTGACAATTTACGGAGCCATGAGGCGCGCTGGGCCGACGGAATCTGTGGCCCACTGTGTGCTGACTGGTCGCGCCTATCGGTTGCCGTACCGCGAAATCGAGCACGCCGCCTGCGAAGTCCACTGTGTACACCAGACCGGCCTCCGTGTGATAGACGAGAACCGCTTGGCCGTGGCCACCTTGAACGTTTACCTCGGGCGATGTAACCAGTCGGCGGCCGGCTCGCGGCTCGGTTCCGGTCGAGGTGGGATTTACTTCTCGTCGAGGATCTCGCCGACGACAGTGGTGATCGGCGTTGCCCGGCCTGCGGCGAGGGCCCGGGCCACCGAAGCACCGCCGTCGGCCCGGGCCCCCGCGGGGGCGGCCGCCCCGGCCGCGGCGTGGCGGGTCCGTTCGTACACAGTGGTCCGTGCCCGGTTGGGGCGGCTGATGGCTGCCACCGCGCCCAGCAGGTAGGCCGCCCGCTCGCGGTCGGCCTCGGCCACCGCGAGGCTCGCGAGTCCACACAGGGCGTTGGCCATGCCGACGACGTTCGCGTCGGAACGGGCCTGGGCCAGGGCCCGGGTCAGGTGCCCGGCGGCGGCTGCGTGATCGTCCCGCGCCAGCGCGGCGAATCCCAGGTGGACCAGGCAGGAGACCACACCCCAGTTGTTGGACAGGTCCCGGAAGGCGACCATGGCCTGCTCGAACCGGTGCCCGGCAATGGCCAGGTCGTTGCGGGCGAGCGCGGCCACGCCCACATGGAAACACAGGATCGCCGTGCCCCAGGCATGGTTCAGGCGCTGGAACAGGCCCAGTGCCGCCTCGCTGAGCCGGTACGCCCGGTCGTACTCATACACGTCGAGGGCCTGCAGGACGAGGTGGTCCAGCGACCAGGCGATGCCCTCCTCGTCGTCGAGTTCCCGGTGCAGGGTCAGGCTTTCCCGCAACAGTCGCGCCGCGTCCTCGTGCGCGAGGCGGCGGCGTCGTTGTGATCCAGCGCCATCCAGCCCGCCCCGTACAGGGCCAGCGCCCGGACGCGGGCGTTGGCCCGGTCAAGAGCGCGGAGCCGGTCGAGAGCGTGGGGTTGGTCGAGAGCGTCGGGTTGGTCAAGGGCGAGCACCGCCCGTACACCCGGCAGGACGTCGGTCTGGGAGCGACGTGCCAGTAGCGCCACAGCGCGGCGATCAGCCGTACGCCCGGTTCGGCGAGTCGGCGGGCGGCGTACCAGTCGGGCACGGCGCGTACGTTGTTCTGTTCGGCATCCAGGCGCGCGAACCACTTCTCCTGGTGGGCGCCGTTGAGGTGCGGGCCGGCCTGTTCGGCACGGTCGAGAACACGATCGGCGAGCCGATCGAGGGCGCGACTGTGACGCTGCTGCGGTCGGACACGCAGACCGGCACCTACACCGTGGTGCCCAACGGGAGCACGATCATGTCACCCGACAACCGCACCAACCCGGACCTGACCGACGCCAACGGTGGGTACCGGTGGGACGTGGCGCCGGGCTGGTACAAGGTCCGGGCCGAGAAGGCCGGCTGCACCGCACCGGGCTCGTCGGCCACCTTCGTCGAGTCGCCGCCGAAGCAGGTCGCCGTGGGGCTACCGCCGGTCACCGACCTGGTGCTGGTCCTCTACTGCGGTGAGGAGATCCCGCCCGGGCCCGAGCCACCGTCCAACGTGGATGTCCAGATTCGGCAGACCACCAGCTGGAACTCGGACACCGGCGGCGGCTACTGCGCGGAGATCATTGCCACCAATCACAGCAGTGCGCCGGTTGTCTGGGCGGCCAACGTCACCCTGCCGGGCAACATCTACACCGCCTGGAACTTCAACCGGCAGAGCCTGGTCCGAACCGTTACCACATCACGGGCGTCGAATGGAACCTGACGCTCGCGCCGAACGCCAGCACGCACAGCGTCGGCTACTGCGCCAACAACTGAACACGATTCCGGACAAGCACAATTCCGCGCAGCTTGCGGAGCGGAATCTGCGAGCAACTCCGCGCAGCTTGCGGAGCGGAATCTGCGAGCAACTCCGCGCAGCTCGCGGAGCGGATTCTGCGAGCAACTCCAGCCGGCGGCAGGGGCGCTAGGGACGGGGCGCCCCTGCCGCTGCCGCGTG
>JADGGF010000218.1 GCA_019690055.1 Micromonosporaceae bacterium | reverse complement strand
GTGGCGGGCCTGGCGGCCGCCGGTGCCCTCGCCCGCGCGGGGTGGCGGGTCACCCTGATCGAACGCGGGGAGCGGTTGCGCGGGGTGGGCACCGCCCAGATCATCCACCCCAACGGCGTGGCCGCCCTGCGGGCGCTCGGCCTGCACCTCGGTGACCTCGCCTTTCCCGCGCCGCCGGGGGGCATTCGCCGCCCCGACGGCCGGGTGCTGGTCGAGCCGGGGCTGCCCGGTCCGCGCAACGGTCACCCCGGGGCCCCGACCGTGCGGTCACCCGTCCCGTCAGACGTACCGTCTTCCGCCCCGCCGGATTCACCGTCATCGGCCTCGCCGGAGGTCCGGCCACTGGTCTCGCCGGACGTACCGTCACCCGCTTTGCCGGGCGTACGGTCACGGGGGGCCGCGGCCGGCGACCGGGCCGGGCGCGCGGCGGCGGCCGCCCGGGACCGGTCCGCGCCGGACGTGCCCGTCGTGCTGCACACCGACGACCTGCACGACCTGCTCCTGGCGGCTCTGGGCGACAAGATCGAGATCCGGACCAACACCGAGGTGACCGCCGTCGTGACCGCCGGGGCGGACTGGCCGGCCGTGGTCGCCGGCCGGCACACCTTCACGGCCGACCTGGTGGTCGCCGCCGACGGTGCCGGCAGCGTGATCCGCCAACGGCTGGTACCCCGCTCGCGGGTCGCCCCGGCCGGCTACACGGCCTGGCGGGCTCTGGTGCCGTGGTTCCGGGCGCCGCGGCTGCCCGAGGATGTGCCGCCGGCCGGCGAGCTGCTCGGTGCCGGTATGCGCTTCGCCTACGCCACGCTCGGCCTGCGCCGCCGGGCGGGTGAGCCCGCCGGGGTGGGCGGCGACGAGCCGACGGGCGGCGGCGTGTACTGGTACGCCACCGCGCCGGGGGCGCCGCGGCCCGAGTCGGTCTCCACCCAGTTGACCCTGCTGCGTCGGTGGTTCGCGGGCTGGCACTCGCCGGTGGCCGAGCTGTTGGCGGCGACCCAGGTCGGCGACCTCGTGCCCCAGCCGGCGGTGCACCTGTCGGAGGTGCCCGAGCGGTTCGGCTTCCGGGTCGGCGGCGGTGGGGTGGTGCTGGTCGGTGACGCCGCGCACGCGATCACCCCCTCGCTCACCCAGGGTGCCTGCCTGGCCCTGGAGGACGCCGTCGTGCTCGGCACGCTGATGCGCACGGCCGTCCCCGGGGAGGGCATCGCCGAGCGGCTGGACGAGTACACCCGCCTGCGCCGCGACCGGGTGTGCCGCCTCGACCGGGTGGCGCGGCGGCTGGACCGCGTCGCGCAGGTCCAGGGACGCCTCGCCGTGGCCGCCCGGGACGCCATGCTCGCCCGGCTGGCCACCCGCGTGCTCACCCCTGCCGTCGCCGCGGCCGCCGACTGGACCCCCTGAGCACCCGGTCCGCTTGCCAGGAAGGCGTCCTTCTTGTGCGTGGGAGCACAACAAGGACTCCTTCCTGACACACACGACCCGTTCCGGCCCACGCGACAGGTTCCCGGCCCCACGCAAGGGTCCTGTACACACGAACAGGGTTCCGGCCCGCACGAGCGCGTTCCGGCCCGCAAGAGCCCGCAAGAGCGGAAAAAGTCACCTTAACGGCGGCTAAGACCGGACGGTCGGTCGTCTACACTGAATCAACCTTCTGGGCCGACGGCGTCCCATGCGCGAATCGCCGGAGCGAGACGACCCGCTCCGCCTGAACCCCACGGACGCACGCGGAGGCCACCATCATGACCCCACCTCGCCAGGACGACCGTCGGGACGCTCGCCACTCCACCGGTCTTTCCGCAGGGGTTCGCCAGGGCCTGTACGACCCCCGCCACGAGCACGACTCGTGCGGCGTCGCCTTCGTTGTCGACATCGCGGGGCGGCGTTCGCACGACGTGGTAGCCCGGGGGCTGGCTGCGGTGCGGCGGCTCGACCACCGCGGAGCGCGCGGCGCCGAGCCGAACACGGGCGACGGGGCCGGTATCACGATCGGGATACCCGACGAGTTCCTCCGCCAGGTCGTGGGCTTCGAGCTGCCGCCGGCCGGCGCCTACGCCGTGGGTGTGGTGTTCCTGCCGCTCGACGACGCCGAGGCGCAGCGCGCGGCGGCGATCCTGGACAAGTACGCCGTCGTCGAGGGCGCCACGGTGCTCGGCTGGCGCGACGTGCCGGTGAACCCGGACGGGCTCGGCGAGAGCGCGCTGGCCGCGATGCCGCGCATTCGTCAGGTGTTCCTCGCCGCCCACGACCTGCGCACCGGCGAGCCGCTGTCGGGCCTGCCGCTGGAGCGGGTGGCCTACTGCGTGCGCAAGCAGACCGAGCGGGAGGCCCGCGAGCGCGGCCTGTCGATGTACTTCTGCTCGCTGTCGTGCCGCACGATTGTCTACAAGGGAATGTTGACCCCGGAGCAGCTCGCCACGTTCTACCCCGAGCTGAACGACGAGCGTGTGCGCAGCGCGATCGCCCTGGTGCACTCCCGTTTCTCCACCAACACGTTCCCGTCCTGGCCGCTGGCCCACCCGTACCGCTACATCGCCCACAATGGAGAGATCAACACCATCCGCGGCAACCGCAACTGGATGGCGGCCCGCGAGTCGCTGCTCAAGAGCGACCTGATCCCGGGCGACCTGCGGCGCATCTTCCCGATCTGCACTCCGGACGCCTCGGACACCGCGAGCTTCGACGAGGTGGTCGAGCTGCTGCACCTGGCCGGGCGCAGCCTGCCGCACGCGATGCTCATGATGATCCCCGAGGCGTGGGAGAACGACGAGTCGATGGACCCGGAGCGCCGGGACTTCTACCGCTTCCACGCCTGCCTCATGGAGCCGTGGGACGGGCCGGCGAGCATCGCGTTCACCGACGGCACGGTCGTGGGCGCCGTGCTCGACCGCAACGGCCTGCGCCCCGGGCGGTGGTGGCGCACCCGCGACGGTCTGGTGGCGCTGGCCAGCGAGGCCGGCGTGCTCGACGTCGATCCGTCCGAGGTGGTGGCCAAGGGGCGGCTGCAGCCGGGTCGGATGTTCCTGGTGGACACCGCGGCCGGCCGGATCATCGAGGACGACGAGATCAAGAAGGAACTGGCCGGGGCCCACCCGTACGGTGAGTGGCTGCACGCCGGCCTGATGCACCTGGAGTCGCTGCCGGCCCGCGAGCACCAGGTCTTCTCCCACGAGTCGGTGATGCGCCGGCTGCAGACCTTCGGGTACACCGAGGAGGAGCTCAAGATCCTCCTCGCACCGATGGCGACCACCGGGGTCGAGCCAATCGGATCGATGGGCACCGACACGCCCGTGGCCGTGCTGAGCAAGCGCCCGCGGCTGCTCTACGACTACTTCACCCAGCTGTTCGCCCAGGTCACCAATCCGCCGCTGGACGCGATCCGGGAGGAGCTGGTCACCAGCGTGGCCTCCACGATCGGCCCCGAGGGCAACCTGCTCGAACCCGGCCCGGCGAGCTGCCGGCAGATCGTGCTGCCCTTCCCGGTCATCGACAACGATGAGCTGGCGAAGATTGTACATATTGACGACGATGGCGACCTGCCGGGCTTCCGCGCGGTGCGGGTGAGCGGGCTGTACCGGGTGGCCGAAGGCGGCCAGGGCCTGCGCGACCGGTTGGTGGAGATCTGCCGGGGCGTCTCCGAGGCGATCGAGGACGGCGTGCGCATTCTCGTCCTCTCCGACCGGGACTCCACGGCGGACCTGGCCCCGATCCCGTCGCTGCTGCTGACCGCCGTCGTCCACCAGCACCTCATCCGCGAGCAGACCCGCACCCGGGTGGCGCTCGTGGTCGAGTCCGGCGACTGCCGCGAGGTGCACCACGTCGCCGTGCTGCTCGGGTTCGGCGCCGCCGCGGTGAACCCGTACCTGGCCTTCGAGGCCGTCGAGGACCTCATCCGCAGCGGCGTGATCACCGGCATTACCCCGCAGAAGGCGATCCGCAACTACGTCAAGGCGCTCGGCAAGGGCGTCCTGAAGATCATGTCCAAGATGGGCATCTCGACGGTCGCCTCGTACACCGGGGCGCAGGTCTTCGAGGCGGTGGGCCTGGACCACGAGCTCGTCGAGCGGTACTTCACCGGCACCAGCTCCACCATCGGCGGGGTCGGCCTGAACGAGATCGCCGCCGAGGTCGCCGCCCGCCACGCCACGGCGTACCCGGCCAACGAGACCCAGCGGGCCCATCGCCGGCTCGAGGTGGGCGGGGAGTACCAGTGGCGCCGGGAGGGCGAGGTCCACCTGTACAACCCCGAGACGGTGTTCCTGCTGCAGCACTCCACGCGCACCCGTCAGTTCGAGATCTTCCGCGAGTACACGTCCAAAGTGGACAAGCTCGCGGCCGAGTCGGGCCTGCTGCGGGGGCTGTTCGAGCTGCGCTACGGCGTGCGCCCGCCGGTCCCGCTGGAGGAGGTGGAGCCCGCGTCGGAAATCGTCAAGCGCTTCGCCACCGGCGCGATGTCGTACGGCTCCATCTCCAAGGAGGCACACGAGACCCTGGCCATCGCGATGAACCGCCTCGGCGGCCGGTCCAACACCGGCGAGGGCGGCGAGGACCCGGAGCGGCTGCGCGACCCGCTGCGCCGCTCGGCGGTCAAGCAGGTGGCCAGCGGCCGGTTCGGCGTCACCACCGAGTACCTGGTGCACGCCGACGACCTGCAGATCAAGATGGCGCAGGGGGCCAAGCCCGGCGAGGGCGGTCAGCTGCCCGGAAACAAGGTGTGGCCGTGGATCGCCAAGACCCGCCACGCCACCCCCGGCGTCGGGCTCATCTCGCCGCCGCCGCACCACGACATCTACTCGATCGAGGACCTGGCCCAGCTAGTCTACGACTTGAAGAATGTCAATCCGTCGGCGCGAGTGCACGTGAAGCTGGTCTCCGAGATCGGCGTGGGGACGGTCGCGGCGGGCGTGGCCAAGACCAAGGCCGACGTCGTGCTCATCTCCGGCCATGACGGCGGGACCGGGGCGTCGCCGCTGAACTCGCTCAAGCACGCCGGTACGCCGTGGGAGCTGGGGCTGGCCGAGACGCAGCAGACCCTGCTGCTGCAGCGGCTGCGCGACCGGATCACCGTGCAGGTGGACGGCCAGCTCAAGACCGGCCGGGACGTGATCATCGCGGCGTTGCTCGGCGCGGAGGAGTTCGGCTTCGCCACCGCGCCGCTGGTCGTCTCCGGCTGCGTGATGATGCGGGTCTGCCACCTGGACACCTGTCCGGTCGGAGTGGCGACGCAGAACCCCGTGCTGCGGGCGCGGTTTTCCGGCAAGCCGGAGTTCGTGGAGAACTTCTTCCTGTTCCTGGCCGAGGAGGTGCGCGAGTACCTGGCGAAGCTGGGCTTCCGCACGCTCGAGGAGGCGATCGGGCAGGTGGAGGTGCTCGACACGCGCCCGGCGGTGGAGCACTGGAAGGCCAAGGGCTTGGACCTGTCGCCGATCCTCTACCTGCCCGAGCAGGGCAAGTCCGGGGCGCGGCACCGCATCCGGGCGCAGGACCACGGGCTGGAGAAGGCCCTGGACAACCAGCTCATCGCCCACGCGGCGCCGGCGCTGGAGCGGCGCGAGCCCGTGGTGATTGACCTGCCGGTCCGCAACGAGCATCGCAGCATCGGGGCCATGCTCGGGGGCGAGGTGGTCCGCCGGGTCGGGGCCGACGGGCTGCCCGACGACACCATCACCGTGCGGCTGCGGGGCACCGCCGGCCAGTCGTTCGGCGCGTTCGTGCCGCGCGGGGTGACCCTGCGGCTGTACGGCGACGCCAACGACTACGTCGGTAAGGGGCTCTCCGGCGGGCGGCTGGTGGTGCGGCCCGACGAGTCGGCGCCCTTCGTCGCGGAGCAACAGATCATCGCCGGCAACACCATCCTCTACGGCGCCACCAGCGGTGAGCTGTTCATCCGCGGACGGGTGGGGGAGCGGTTCGCCGTCCGCAACTCCGGTGCGCGCGCCGTCGTGGAGGGCGTCGGCGACCACGGCTGCGAGTACATGACCGGCGGCGTGGTGGTCGTGCTCGGCCCGACCGGCCGCAACTTCGCGGCCGGCATGTCGGGTGGCTTCGCGTACGTCTGGCAGCTGGACCGCAGCCGGGTCAACACCGAGCTGGTGGACCTGGTGCCGTTCGGCTCGGACCAGAACGGGTCGGCCGGCTTGGATGAGGAGCACGAGGCGACGCTGCGCGAGCTCGTCACCAAGCACTGGGAGGAGACCGACTCGCCGGTGGCCCGGCGGCTGCTCGACACGTGGGAGGTCGCCCGGCGCGAGTTCACCGCGGTCATCCCGCGCGACTACCAGCGCGCCGTGCGCGTGATCCGGGCGGCGGTCGAGGCTGGCCGCGAGGTGGACGAGTCGGTCATGGCCGAGCTCGCCGTCCCGTGAGGCCGGCAGTTTCGGGCGTACGCCCGGGATGGCCTGCCGGCGTACGCCCGGGATGGTCTTCGGGCGTACGGCCGGGGTGGGAAGCGCGTATGCTCGCGGGCATTGGGCGGTGTGGCCCGATCCCCTGTCGTCCTCCGGTCGGGCCCGGGCGTCAGCCGGCCGATCGGGATAGTCCGAATGGCGGAGTACCGCCGGAGTCTAGGGTTACATCGTGAAGCGTCGTGCGAAGATCGTCTGTACGCTCGGTCCCGCTGTCGACGGAGCTGACCGTGTCCGGGAGCTCGTCGAGGCCGGCATGGACGTGGCCCGGTTGAACTTCAGCCACGGCAGCCACGCGGATCACGAGCGCCGGCTCACCTGGGTGCGGGAGGCTGCGGCCGCCGCCGACCGGCCGATCGGAATTCTGGCCGACCTGCAGGGGCCGAAGATTCGCCTCGGCAAGTTCGCTGAGGGCAGCGTGGTGTGGGCCACCGGCGAGACGGTGGTCATCACCAACGAGAACATCATGGGCACCCACGACCGGGTCTCGTGCACCTACGACAAGCTGCCGCACGAGGTGCGCGCGGGTGACCGCCTGCTGATCGATGACGGGAAGGTCGCGGTCGAGGTGATCGACAGCGACGGCACCGACATCACGTGCCGGGTGACCGAGGGCGGCCCTGTCTCGGACCACAAGGGCGTGTCGCTGCCCAACGTGGCGGTGAGCGTACCGGCACTGTCCGAAAAGGACGCCGATGACCTGCGCTTCGCCCTCGCTCTCGGCGTGGACCTCGTCGCGTTGTCGTTCGTGCGGTCGCCCGACGACATCAAGCTGGTGCACGAGATCATGGACCAGGTGGGCCGACGGGTTCCGGTC
>JADGGF010000217.1 GCA_019690055.1 Micromonosporaceae bacterium | reverse complement strand
GCGGAACGACCCACCTAGCCCAGCCGTGTAGCTCCGAGGTGCGAGGGACGAGCACCGAGGGGCGGAACGACCCACCTAGCCCAGTCGGTTAGCCCGCGCACGCACCCGTCATGTCAGGAAGGACGCCTTGTTGACGGTTATTGCCCAATAAGGCGTCCTTCCTGACACAGAGGATCAGGTGGGTGAGCTCACGAGGTGGCGGCCAGCACGTAGTCGATGCAGGCGGTGAGTGCCTCGATGTCGGCGGGATCGATGGTGGGGAACAGCGCGATCCGCAGCTGGTTGCGGCCGAGCTTGCGGTACGGCTCGGTGTCCACGATCCCGTTGGCCCGCAGGGTCTTGGCCAGGGCCGTGGCATCCACCGACTCATCGAAGTCGATCGTCGCCACGGTGGTCGAGCGCACGGCCGGGTCGGCGACGAACGGGGTGGCGACGGGCGACCGCTCCGCCCAGCCGTAGATCACGGCCGCGCTCTCCGCGCTGCGCTTGGCGGCCCAGGCCAGCCCGCCGTTCGCGAGCATCCAGTCGACCTGCTCGGCGGCGAGGAAGATCGTGGCCAGCGCTGGCGTGTTGTACGTCTGCTCCAGCCGGCTCTGCTCGATCACGGTGGCCAGGTCGAGGAAGGCGGGAATCCAGCGCCCGCTCGCCTTGATTTCCTCGACGCGGGCGATGGCGGCCGGCGACAGGATCGCGATCCACAACCCACCGTCGGAGCCGAACGCCTTCTGCGGCGCGAAGTAGTACGCGTCAACCTGGGTCAGGTCGACCTCGACCGCGCCGGCGGCCGAGGTGGCGTCGACCAGCACGAGCGCCCCCGGGTCGGCGCCGGCCGGCCGGTGGATCGGGACCATGACGCCCGTGGATGTTTCGTTGTGCGGGGTCGCGTACGCGTCCACCCCCGCCTCGGCCACGAGCGTGGCGGCCGTGCCGGGCTCGGCCTTACGGATCGTCGGTTCCCCGAGGAACGGCGCCTGCTTGCACGCGGTGGCGAACTTGGCCCCAAACTCCCCGAACGACGCGCACTGGGCCCGGTCGCGAATCAGCCCGAAGGTCGCCGCGTCCCAGAACGCCGTGGTCCCGCCGTTGGAGAGCACGACCTCGTACCCCTCGGGTAGCCCGTAGAGCTCGGCGATGCCGCGCCGCAGCCGGGCCACCTGGTCCTTGACCGTCTTCTGCCGGTGCGAGGTGCCCAGGTAGGAGGTGGCGCGGTCGAACAGAGCCCGCACGGCGTCGGGGCGTACCTTGCTCGGCCCCGAGCCGAACCGGCCGTCAGACGGCTTGATCTCGTCGGGGATCCGGACCGGCGGGGTTTGCGCGGGTTTGGCCGGTGACTCGGTCACGGTCGATCGGTCCTTCCATTGCCGGGTGGGGATGCGGACGGCCGCGACGGTGCGGGCTTTCCGCATCCTCCCACGGGGACAGGCCCCATCGACCCTCGGCGCGCCTTCGTTGTCACGCACCTCACGCGGCCCGGCGAGGGTTTTCCCGGCCACACCCGCGTGGCCAACCGCCCCGTCAGGCCGGCAGAGCCACCATGGCCGGCGGGCCGCGCACCCGACAGGACGGGCGACCCGGACCGGGCGGGTCGGGCGCTCGCCCGACCCGACAGCCCTCACCAGTCAGCTCAGGTGCTGAATGGTGTCCCAGCCCTCCACGGTCTCCGGCTTGCGCGGGCCCGGACCGACGTAGCGGGCGGACGGCCGCACCAGCCGGCCGAGCTTCTTCTGCTCGAGGATGTGGGCACTCCAGCCGGCGACCCGGGCGCAGGTGAACATCGACGTGAACATGTGCGCCGGAACCTCGGCGAAGTCGAGCACCACGGCCGACCAGAACTCGACGTTGGTCTCCAGCACCCGGTCCGGCCGGCGGCTGCGCAGCTCCTCCAGCGCCGCCTTCTCCAGCGCCTCCGCGACCTCGTACCGGGGTGCGCCGAGCTCCTTGGCCGTGCGGCGCAGCACCCGCGCCCGCGGGTCCTCGGCCCGGTACACCCGGTGGCCGAAGCCCATGAGCCGCTCACCCCGGTCGAGCACCGACCGTACGTAGCGCTCGGCGTCGCCGAGGCGCTCCACCTCCTCGAGCATGTGCAGCACACGCGAGGGCGCTCCGCCGTGCAGTGGCCCGCTGAGCGCGCCGATGCCCGACGAGATGCAGGCCGCCACGTCGGCACCCGTGGAGGCCACGATCCGGGCGGTGAACGTGGAGGCGTTCAGGCCGTGCTCGGCCGCGGAGATGAAGTAGGCGTCGACCGCCTTCACGTGCCGGGGGTCGGGCTCGCCCCGCCACCGCCGCATGAACCGCTCGACGATGGTCGACGCCTTGTCGATCTCCTTCTGCGGCACCGCGGGCAGCCCGAGCCCGCGGGCGGACTGGGCGACGAAGGACAGGGCGGTCACGGACACCCGGGCGAGGTCCTCCCGGGCCTGCTCGTCGCTGATGTCCAGCAGCTGGCCCAGGCCCCAGTAGGGGGCGAGCATGGCCACCGCGGACTGCACGTCGACCCGGATGTCACCGGAGTGCACGGGAACCGGGAAGGGCTCGGCGGGCGGCAGGCCGGGGCCGAACTTCCCGTCGACCAGCAGCGCCCACACGTTACCGAAGGAGACCCGGCCGATCAGGTCCTCGATGTCCACACCCCGATAACGCAGCGCGCCGCCGTCTTTATCGGGTTCGGCGATCTCGGTCTCGAAGGCGACCACGCCCTCCAGCCCTGGCTTGAAGGGCGTGGACTGCCCGGTCGCCTGCTCGCCCCGCTGTGTGGGTTCGGACATCTCGCACTCCTGAGGTCGTCACGTTGCGTGATGGGACCGCCCGCGCCCAGCGACCGGATGCAGGCAGGCCTCGCTCATCGTCGAGCGTCGGAGGATCTCTCCGGGGTCTACGGTCCGATTCATCTTGCCTGTCGGTTAATTGTCGTGGCGAGACTGTCTCACTGTGCTACACACGACATCTTTGCCACGTCAACTCGTGATCTCGCAGTAACCAGAACGGACAAACACGTCAGAAATGGCGTACCTGGGTCTAATGGCCCCACCGATCGTCGCCCTGGAATGATCATATGGCCGAAAATGATCACATGGTCGAAGCGCAGCCTCCCGATCCCGCCCGGATGCGCCGGGACTATCCCGGGTGGCCGGGCGAGCCGCTCACCGAGCAGACGCTCGGGGCGACCTGGCTGGAGCAGTTCCAGCGGTGGTTCGCCGAGGCGGTGGCGGCGCCGGAGATCGTCGAGCCGAACGCGATGGTGGTCGCCACGGTGGGCCGGCAATCTGTGCCGAGCGCGCGCACGGTCCTGCTCAAGGCGGTCGACGACCGGGGCTTCGTCTTCTACACCAATTACGAATCTCGCAAAGCCACCGAGATTGGTATGAACCCGGAGGTCTGCCTGGTTTTTCCGTGGCACGCCATCAGTCGGCAGGTGATCGTGGGCGGGACGGCGGAGCGGGTCGCTCGGTCCGAGACCGAGGCGTACTTCGCCACCCGCCCGCGGTCGTCGCAGCTCGGCGCCTGGGCGAGCCCACAGTCGCGCGTGGTGACCCGGGCCGAGTTGGAGGCGGCCCTGGCCGACGCGGCGGCGCGCTTCCCGGAGCCCGAGCCCGTGCCGGCGCCACCGCACTGGGGTGGGCTGCTCGTCCGGCCGCGGACCGTCGAGTTCTGGCAGGGCCGGCCCGGTCGGCTGCACGACCGCCTCCGGTTCCGCGACACCGGGCAGGCCTGGATCGTCGAACGACTGGCCCCCTGACCGGCGGCGGATGATCGCGGTGGATGATCGCGGTGGAGCGATCATCCACCGTGGGGCGTACGAACGCCTCACGGCCACAGGACAGGAAGCACCCCTTGCCAGGCAGCACAGCGCAGGAAGGCAGCACCGTGCCGGACGGCAGCACCGCGCCGGACGGCAGCACCGCGCGGAAGGCCCGCCCTCCGTCCCGCTTCGCGATCGACACCCGCCCGTTGCGTCATCCGCCGTACCGGCGGCTCTTCCTCGGCCAGGCGGTGGCCAACGTGGGCCTGCAGTTCACCGCGGTCGCGGTGCCGGTGCAGATGTTCGCGATCACCGGCTCGTCGCTGTGGGTCGGGCTGCTCGGCGTCGCGGGACTGGTCCCGCTCGTCGCCTTCGCGCTCTGGGGTGGGGCGGTGGCCGACGTCATGGATCGACGCGTCCTGCTGCTCGCCGCGTCGCTCATGATGTGGTCGGCGACCATCGTCCTGTTTGGACTGACGGCGGCCGGGCTCACGACGCCGGTGCTGCTGCTGGTTCTGACCGCCGTGCAGGCGATGGGGTTCGGCGTGAGCTCGGCGACCCGGGGCGCGATCATTCCCCGCCTGCTCCCGGCCGCTGAGCTCGCCGCGGCGAACGCGCTGAACAGCACGGCCATCAACATCGCGATGACCGTCGGTCCGCTGCTGGCCGGCCTGCTGGTCGCCGACGCCCGGTTCGCGGCCGCCTACGCCGTCGACGCCGTGGCGTTCACGGTCGTGCTGTGGGCGGCGTTCCGGCTGCCGGCCCTGTCCCCGATCCGGTCCGGCTCGGCCGAGCAGCCCGAGGGCGAGGCACCGCGACGGTCCCGGTGGCGCGACATTCGGGACGGACTGGCCTACATCGCGACCACGCCGGTGCTGTGGCTCTCGTTCGCCATCGACATCGCCGCGATGGTGCTGGCGCTGCCCCGGGCGCTGTTCCCCGAGGTCGCCGACGAGCGGTTCGGGCCCGGGTCGATCGGGATCCTCTACGCCGCGATCGCCATCGGCTCGGTGGTGGCCGGGCTGACCTCGGGCTGGGTCTCCCGGGTGCGGCGGCAGGGGCTGGCGCTGGTGGTGGCGGTCGTGGTGTGGGGGCTGGCGGTCGGCGCGGCCGGGCTGGCCCCGGTGCTGTGGCTGACGGTGCTGCTGCTCGCGATCGGCGGGGCGGCGGACCTGATCAGCGCGGTGTACCGGCAGACGATCCTGCAGACCTACGCCCCGGACGAGCTGCAGGGACGGATGCAGGGCGTGTTCTTTGCGGTGGTCGCGGGCGGGCCACGCCTGGGTGACCTGCGGGCCGGCGCCACGGCCGCCGTGGTCGGGCCGACGATCGCGTGGGTGGGCGGCGGCGTCGCCGCGGCAGTGGTGGCGGTGGTGCTGGCGATCGCGTTCCCGGCCCTGGCGCGGTACTACCCCTCGCCGCACCGCACCAGGTAGGGTCGCGGGCATGCGCCGAGCCTCGGGGGAACAGTGGTCGATTCGGTCGGACGGTCACGAGGCCGTGGTGGTGGAGGTTGGCGGGGGCCTGCGCACCTACACGCTCGACGGCGTCCCGCTCGTCGACGGGTATGGCGAGGATGAGTTGTGCCCCGCCTACGCGGGCGCGGTGCTCGCCCCGTGGCCTAACCGGGTCCGGGACGGTCGGTACGTCTTCGGGGGCATGTCGCACCGACTCCCGCTCACCGAGCCGGAACGCCACAACGCGATCCACGGCCTGGTGGTGTGGGCGCGGTGGCGGGCCACCAAGGCCACGGCGGACACGGTGACCGTGGAGTACGACCTGCCGTCGCAGCCGGGCTATCCGTGGGCGCTGGCCCTGACCTCGACCTGGCAGGTCGGCCCCGACGGGCTGCGCGCCTCGCACACCGTGACCAATGTGGACACCTCGCCGTGCCCGTTCGGCTTCTCGGTGCACCCGTACCTGCTCGCCGGCGCCCCGGTCCCCGAGGTGCACCTGCGGATTCCGGCGCGGACCCGGCTGTTGCTCGACGGCCGCCTGCTACCGATCGGCGCGGCGAAGGTGGCCGGCACCGAGTACGACTTCACGCAGGCGCGCCCCATCGGGTCGCTCCAGCTGGACGTGGCGTTCGGCGACGTGATTCGCGATGAGGACGGGCACAGCGAGGTCACGCTCACCACGGCCGACGGCCGAGGCGTGGCGGTCTGGGCCGACGGCAGCTTCGGCTGGTGGCAGATCTTCACCGGTGACACCTTGCCCGAGCAGCGGCGCCGCCGGTCAGTGGCGGTCGAGCCGATGACCTGCCCGCCCGACGCGTTCCGCTCCGGCAAGGACCTGATCATCCTGGAGCCGGGCCAGGCCTGGCACGGCACTTGGGGCATCCGCCCCCTGCGCTGATCGCCGGGGCCAGAAATCGCGGCATCGGCCAGGATCGCGGTGCCGGCCACGTGACCCCCGGGTCGCGGGGGCTGGCCGCGCTTGGCAGGCTGGCCGCATGGAGTTTCGGGACGTCGTACGCCGGCGGCGCATGGTGCGCAACTATGACCCGGACCGACCGGTGCCGGCGCACGTACGCGAGCGGATCCTGGAGCATGCGCTGCACGCGCCGTCCGCCGGGTTCACCCAGGGCTGGGCGTTCCTGGTGCTGGAGGAGCCGGCCGACCGCGACCGGTTCTGGGCCGCGACGACGCCGGAGACGGCCGGGGGCGGGCGGTGGTTGACGACCATGCGGTCCGCCCCGCTCATCATCGTGCCGCATTCCAATAAAAATGCCTATCTCGAACGATACGCCGAGCCGGACAAGGGGTGGACCGACCGGGACGAGGCGCGCTGGCCGGTACCGTACTGGCATATCGACGCGGGTTTCGCGAGCCTGCTCATGCTCCTGACCGCCGTCGATGAAGGCCTGGGCGCCTGCTTCTTCGGCATCCCCGCCGAGCGCATCGGAAGCTACCGGGCCGAGTTCGGGGTGCCCGACGAGTACACCCCGATCGGTGCCATCTCGGTCGGTTACCGTGCCCCCGACCACCGGTCGCGCTCGCTGGATCGCGGGCGCAAGCCGGTCGCCGAGGTCGTGCACCGGGGCCGCTGGCGGGCCTGATTGGCCGGTCAGGGGCCGGAGCCCAAGGGGAGGAGGATGTCGGCGACTGAGACCGATGTATCTGCGTTGATCAGGATGACCGTCGCGAGTCGGCCCGTCGAGGGTTCCCACGCGGCGACCAACGACCGGCCGGTGGTGCGCACTCCGATCAACGTCTCTTGTCGACTGAGCTGACCGAGCGGCTCGATCCGGGTGTCGTCCGTGGCGACGAGGGTGGCCACATATGTCCCGGACGGATCGAGGGCGGCGATGGCCGTGGTGGCCCGGCCCACCTCGGGCGGCAGCGCGAGCGGCGTCGGATCGCAGGCTCGCACGACGAGCTCGGGCGATGCCCAGCCGGGCCCGCCCCACGCGCGAAGCCACGGCGGTCCCGTGACGATCCGTCGCTGGTCGACCTGCCCGGCGCCCGCCACCGGCTCCACGGTCCCCGTGCTGTCCATCTCGCGCCAGTACTCCAGCACCGACCGGGTCGAGGTGGCGTTTTCGGGGGCCGCGGCGTCGGGG
>JADGGF010000216.1 GCA_019690055.1 Micromonosporaceae bacterium | reverse complement strand
GCGGCCGCCTGGCCGACGACGACCAGCGCCACCCCGGCGGCCACAGCGAGCCAGGACGCCTGAACCCCCTCCCCGACCGCCTGGGTGAGATCCCGCGCGCCGAAGCGCCGGGCCGCGCGGCCGGTCGTGCCGTAGGCGAGCACGTTGCCGAGGAATGCGACCACCGACATCACCCCGCCGCCGAGGGCGAGCGCGGCGAGCTCGGTCCGGCCGAGGTGGCCGACGACCGCGGTATCGACCAGGACGTACAGCGGCTCGGCCGCCAGCACGACGAGGGCGGGCAGCGCCAGCGCCGCGACCCGGCGGGCGTCCGTGGACAGGGCTACCAACGGCGGTCGGGGTTGCCGCGAACGAACGGGCTCAGCGAGCGAAGAAGTGCCAGCCGACCCACCACCAGGAGCCCAGCACGGCGATCCGGCCCACCGGCACCCGGCCCACCCGGTACGCCATCACGAAACCCGCGATGTCGGAGAACCGGGGGACTCGCTGCCTGCGGCTGCTCGCGGCGCCGTCCGTGCCCGCGACCACCTCGGGGTACTCGCTGGCCCCGGTCGCGGCCGATCGCTGCGCGGCGGCGTCACGGTGCGCCAGCCAGGCGACGAGCGCGAGGCCCGCGGCGCCGAGGGCGTAAAGGGTCAAGATCACTGTCTTCATCGGCGCACCAACACCCAGAAGCCGCCGAGCCAGGCGAAGTACGCCACGGCCCGGGGGAGGTACCCCTCCAGTACCGGATCCATCAGCAGCGACACGGTCGGGTAGTCCGGATTGGGGGTGTGCAGGAAGGCCCACAACTCGGTCAGGGCCAGGGCCAGCAGCGGGACGCCCCACCACAGGGCCGACCCCGGCAGTCGGCTCGGTACCGGGCGCCGACCGGCCCGGCCGGAGACTCCCAACCACAGCATGGTGCCGCCGATCGCGTGCACGAGCAGGTTGGCCCCCGACGTGAACGACGGGAACAAGCCCCCCACGGCGGCGATGAGCGCGAACACCGGAACCATGACGATCGGCCGGTCGAAGGCGCGCACCTCCGTGGCGGACGACGCCTCGGGTAGCTGCGGCATAGGCCCGATTGTTACCCGTTGGGCAGTCGGGTCGCATGCGACGCAAGGTCATTTTTTCGTCCCCCGCCGCACGATGGGTCAGCCCGGGCATCGTCCCGACTCGGTACCCTGACTGTCCGTGTTCACCGGAACCGCCGTCTTCGATGTGCTGCTGCCGTCCGACTCCCGCTCGCTGAAGGCCAAGCGAAGCTACGTGCGGCCGATCATCGCGGCCCTGCGCCGCTTCGACGTGGCGGTCGCCGAGGTCGGCCTGCTGGACCTGACCGGGCGCAGTGAGATCGGGGTCGCCACGGTCGCCGCCGAGGCCGCGCAGGTCACCGCCGTGCTCGACTCCTGCGAGCGGCTGATGTACGGCCGGCCCGAGGTCGAGGTCCTCTCCACGCGGCGGCGCCTGCACGGCGACGACGACTGAACGGCTCCCAGCCCAGACCGACCGGGCGCAGCTCAACCCGGTCCAGACCGACACCGACCACGCCGGCGCGGTGGCTCAGGCCGAAAGGTGTGGCCACGCGCGGTAAGGTCGGGTACGGGCGGCACGTCATCACGGCGAGTGAGCGGACCGGCCGCGCGGCGGAGTCAGTGAGGCGGAGGTGCGCTGAGATGACTGATCCGGCCAGGTTGCGCAAGCACGCCGAGCGGGTGCGGGAACTGGTCGTAACGGCGCTGAGGACGATCAAGGACCCCCGGCTCGGGATGATCACCATCACTGACTCGCGGATCACGCCGGACCTGCGGGAAGCGACCATCTACTACACGGTGCTCGGCGACGCCGCCGAGCAGGCCGCGACCGCCGCCGCGCTCGACAGTGCCAAGGGGTTGCTGCGCAGCACGGTCGGCAAGGCACTCGGCCTGCGCCACTCGCCCTCGCTGCACTTCGAGCAGGACATGGTGCCCGACAACGTCCGACACATCGACGAGCTGCTCGCCGCGGCGCGCGAGTCGGACGCCAAGGTGCACGCCCTCGCGGCCAAGGCCACGTACGCCGGCGACGCCCAGCCGTACCGGGTCACCGGTGAGCGTGACCAGAGTGCCGACGCGGGCGACAACCGGTGACCGCGCCCGTCGCGGCCGACGCCGGATTTCCCCTGCCCGTCGCCGACGACGTGGCCGGTCCGGCGGGCCTGAACCGCGAGGTCGAGCGGGCGGTGGCGGTCATCCGCGGGCTGCCGCGCGACGCGAGCATCCTGCTCGTCTGCCACGTCAACCCCGACGGTGACGCGCTGGGCAGCATGCTGGGCTTCGGTCTCGGCCTGCGCCAGCTCGGCTTCACCAGGGTGGTCGCGACCTTCCCGGAGCCATTCGCCGTGACCCCGGCCTTCGGCTTTCTGCCCGGGCAGGACCTGCTGGTTCCCCCGTCCGCCGCGCCGGACGTGCCCGACCTGGGCATCAGCTTCGACGCGGCGAGCGAAACCCGGCTGGGCGAGCTGGTCCCCGCGCTGCGGGCGTCATCGACGTGGATCGTCATGGATCACCACGCGTCCAACCCGGGCTTCGGCGAGGTCCGGCTCATCGACCCCGTGGCGGCCGCCACCTCGCTGGTCGCGGCCCGGTTGCTCGACGCGCTCGACGTCAAGCTCGATCGGGATATAGCAACTAATCTTTACGTTGCGCTCGCCACCGACACCGGTTCGTTCCGGTACGACCTCACGACCGAAGAGGTGCACCTGCTCGCCGCCCGGTTGGTGGCGGCGGGCGCCCGGCCGGCGGAGGTGGCTCTGCGGGTCTTCGACACCCGGCCGTTCGTCGCCGTTCAGCTGCTCGCCACCGTCCTCGCCCGGGCGGAACTGGACCTGGCGGCCGCGGACGGCGCCGGCCTGGTCACCTCGTACGCCACGCCGGCCGACCTCGACCGGTACGGCCTGCCGGCCCACGTGCTGGAGAGCTTCATGGACGTGCTGCGCACCACCGAGGAGGCCGACGTCGCCTGCCTCGTCAAGCCGGCCGGCGAGGAGCGCTGGTCGGTCTCCCTGCGCAGCCGGGGCCTCACCGACGTGAGCGCCGTGGCGGTGGCGTTGGGCGGTGGCGGTCACCGGCTGGCCGCCGGCTTCACCGGATACGGCAGCGTGGAGACCGTGCTGGCCAGCGTGCGGGCCGCCCTCGCCTGACGCCGTGTCGACCCACGTGCTGCTGCTCGCCCCCTCGGCGAACCGCGTCTACGCCGAGGCGGCCATCGAGCTCACCGTTGCCGAGGTGTCGGTCTTCGCCCAGACGGTCCTGGCCGGGAAGGTCCGCGATGTCGCCGCGACGACGATCGCCGGGCTGCCCTGCGTGGGCTTCGACGCGGACGAACTGTCCACTCACGACATTTCGATGTTGTCCAATGTGTCGTCGAGTTACGCGCTCTTCGCGGTCGCCGGCCCGGATCTGCTGCGCCCGATCGAGCAACGTCGGCTGGCGTGGTTCGACGACGACCTGATCACAATCCCGAAGTACGCCGGCAAGACCAACGAGCAGTTCACCCACCTGCTGCTCAACGTCACGCTGCTCAGCTCGGCCTGGGCATCGTCGCTTGTGGAGGGTGGCCTGCGCGTGCTGGATCCCCTGTGCGGCCGGGGAAGCACGCTCAACCAGGCGCTGGTCTACGGGTACGACGTCGCGGGCATCGACCTGGACGGCAAGGACTTCGAGGCGTACGCCGCGTACCTGCGCACCTACCTGCAGCGCAAGCGGATCAAGCACAAGCTGGAGACCATCCCGGTGCGCCGGAACAAGCGCCTCGTCGCCCGGCGCCTGTCCGGCAGCGTCGTCGCCCGCGGCGAGCGCACCCTCGGCATCGACGTGGTGCACGCCGACACCACCGCGGCCACGGACTTCTTCAAGCAGGCGAGCTTCCACGCCATCGTGGCCGACGCACCCTACGGGGTCGCCCACGGCAGCCGTACGGTCAGCGCCGGGCTGCGCCGTTCCCCGCTGCAGTTGCTGGCCGACGCCGTCCCGGGGTGGGCCCGGCTGCTGCGCCCGGGCGGGACCCTGGGCATCTCCTGGAATGTCCACGTGGCCCGGCGCCAGGACGCCGCCGAGGTGCTCGCCGCCGCCGGCCTCACCGTCCTCGACGAGGGCCCGTACGAACGCTTCCGGCACCGGGTCGACGCCGCCATCACCCGCGACATTCTGATCGGAGTCCGCGGCTAAGGGGAGGCCCCGCCGACGCGCTGCCCGGATCAGTTGCAGATGAGGTCCGGAGCGACCCCAAGGTCGATTCGTTCCGGTCGGTCGCCGGCGAGGTAGAACCCGGCCTGCTGGCCGCCGCCGCCCGATTGCCTGCACACCACGTATCGCTCGCCAGAGAACTGGGTATCGAACGCCGGGACGTCGGACAGGAAGACCATCGGTCGGAGGAACATCCTGCCGAGTCCGGCGCGGTCTCCCTGCGGGTGCTCTGGCGAAATAGCCTGAGTGAAGATCCAGTACGTCGTGTGGGTGCTGCGCGACCCTGGCGCTAGGCTCGCCCAGCGCACATTGAGATCAGAAAGACCGGCCAGCTTGCACGAGGGACCACTGGAAAACTCCGACAAGAGATAGACCTCGCCGAGGCCGATCGGGGCGTGCATGAGGTTCACATCCCAGATCAGCTTGACCTCGGTGGCCATGGACGAGGTGACGCGCACGGTCGCGGTCATCTTCGCGGCCAGCGTGCGTTGCCCAAAACTTCGCGGGCATGCCGATATGTTCGGCACCGCGGTCACCGGCATGAGATCAGAGAATTCCAGGGTTACCTCGACGGCGTCACCCTGCGACGTTCTTGCCGTCATCTTTCCGGTTTCGGTACGAGACGGAGGGCTCGATGCCGACGCGATGCGTGTCGTGGGCCCGGTCGAGGCCGGTCTTGGTTGGGTGGAGGTGGCGGCGACTGGTGCGGGCGTGGTCGCGACGGCCGTACCGTCGGCGGAGCTTATCGGCTGCGCGCAGGCCAACAGCCCGGCCAGGACCGTAATGACCACGGCAGGAAGAACAGCAATTCGAACGGCCCGCATGCGAAACCACCTCTTCGGACGTCACCGAGGACTTGCTGGATAACGGAAAATACCATGAGGTTTTCGCCGATGCAGCCACCACATGGCTTACCTATATCGCGTCCAAGCGACTATCGAGAAAGCAATTGGCGACGAGTTCACCACTCACTCATTGCCGCCGGCCTACCCGACATTTCCGAATCGACAGAACTCACGAAGAAAAAGGAGCGGCCCCGAGCAATCCTGCTCGGGGCCGCTCCTTTCACCCTTACCCTCGCACCGGTCAGGTGCGGGGCTTCTCGCGCATCTCGTAGGTCTCGATGATGTCGCCGACCTTGAGGTCGTTGTAGCCGCCGAGCGTCAGGCCGCACTCGAAGCCCTCACGGACCTCGGTGGCGTCGTCCTTGAAGCGCTTCAGGGACGAGATGGTGAGGTTCTCCGCCACCACCACGCTGTCGCGCAGCAGCCGGGCCTTGGCGTTGCGCCGGATGACCCCCGACCGGACCAGGCAGCCCGCGATGTTGCCGACCTTCGAGGAGCGGAAGATCTCGCGGATCTCGGCCGTGCCGAGAGCGACCTCCTCGTACTCCGGCTTCAGCAGGCCGCGCAGGGCCGCCTCAACATCCTCGATCGCCTGGTAGATGATCGTGTAGTACCGGATCTCCACGCCCTCACGCTCGGCGTAGTCGCGGACCTTACCCTCGGCCCGGACATTGAAGCCGATGATGATGGCGTCGGACGCCTTGGCCAGGTTGACGTCGTCCTGCGTGACCCCACCGACGCCGCGGTGGATGATCTTCAGCTGGACCTCGTCGGACACATCGATCTTGACGAGTGCGTCCTCGAGCGCCTCGACCGAACCCGAGACGTCGCCCTTGAGGATGAGCGTGAGCGTCGCGCGCTCGCCCTCCTTGATCCGCTCGAGCAGCGTCTCCAGGGTCGCCCGGCCGCGCTTGGCCGCCTGCTGGGCCGCCCGCTCCCGAGCCTGCCGCTGCTCGGCGATCTGCCGGGCGATGCGGTCCTCGCTGACCACGAGGAAGGAGTCGCCGGCGTCGGGCACGGCGGTGAGGCCGAGCACCTGGACGGGGCGCGCCGGACCAGCCGCATCGACCGTCTTGCCGTTCTCGTCGAGCATCGCCCGGACCCGGCCGTACGCGTCGCCGCACACGATCGAGTCGCCGACATGCAGCGTTCCCCGGTTGACCAGCACAGTGGCCACAGGGCCGCGACCACGGTCGAGATGCGCCTCGATCGCGATGCCCTGCGCCGGCCCGTCCACCGGGGCCCGCAGGTCGAGCGTCGCGTCGGCGGTGAGCAGCACCGCCTCGAGCAGGCCCTCGATGTTGATGCGGCTCTTGGCGGAGATGTCGACGAACATGGTGTCGCCGCCATACTCCTCCGTGACCAGGCCGTACTCGGTGAGCTGCTGGCGGACCTTGGCCGGGTTGGCGTCCTCCTTGTCGATCTTGTTGACCGCCACCACGATCGGCACGTCAGCCGCCTTGGCGTGGTTGAGCGCCTCGATGGTCTGCGGCATCACACCGTCGTCCGCCGCGACGACCAGCACGACGATGTCGGTCGCCTGGGCACCCCGCGCCCGCATGGCGGTGAAGGCCTCGTGACCGGGCGTATCGATGAAGGTGATCGCCCGGTTCTCGCCCTCGTGCTCGACGTGCACCTGGTAGGCACCGATGTGCTGGGTGATGCCACCGGCCTCACCCTCGGCCACCTGCGAAGAGCGGATGGCGTCGAGCAGCTTGGTCTTACCGTGGTCGACGTGACCCATCACGGTCACGATCGGCGCCCGCGTGACCAGGCGTTCCTCGGGGATCTCCTCGTCAAGATCGATGTTGAAGGTGGCCAGCAGCTCCCGGTCCTCTTCCTCCGGCGAGACGATGTGCACGTCGAAGCCGAGGTGCTCGCCGAGCAGCAGCAGCGTCTCGTCGGTGCAGGACTGGGTGGCGGTGACCATCTCGCCCAGGTTGAACATCTCCTGGACCAGCGAACCCGGGTTCGCGTCGATCTTCTCGGCGAAGTCCGCCAGCGACGCACCCCGCGGCAGCCGCACCTGCTGGCCGTTGCCCCGGGGGGCACCCGAGCTCATCGTCGGCGCGGAGAGGTTGTCGAACTCTTGGCGCTTCTGACGCTTGGACTTGCGGCCCTTGGGCTTGCCGGCACCCCGGCCGAACGCGCCGCCGGCGCCGCCCGCCCGGCCACCGGGGCCACCCCGGCCGCCGGCTCCCGGACGACCCGCACCGCCGGCCGGACCACCCGGGCCACCCCGGAATCCACCCGGGCCACCCCCGGGAGCACCGCGGAAGCCGGTGCCGGCACCCC
>JADGGF010000215.1 GCA_019690055.1 Micromonosporaceae bacterium | reverse complement strand
GTGTGGGGGTGGGCCTCGTGGCGGTGGGCGCGGCCGTCGCGGTCGGCGTGACCGCGTCGGTGGGCGCCACCGTGGTGGCCGCCGGGGCGCCCGGCGACGGGTTCAGGTTGCACCCGGTGAGCCCGGCCAGGAGCCCGAGGGCGGCGGCCAGTGCGGCCAGGGCGCGGCGGGGTCGTCCGGTCACGTACGGCGTGCGGGTCATGGGCCTACTCCTGTCCGGCGGTGCGCCAGCTATTGTGGCCCACCCCCGCCAACCGGAGGCGTACACCGGTCGCCGACGACCGGCGAGCCCAGGCACGTGAGCGCAGGCTCCCTCAGGAAGCGTCAGACCGCCGGCTCAGGGCACGTTGAGGTAGCGCTGGCGCTCGTAGGCGGTGACCTGGTGCCGGTAGGACTCCCACTCGCTGCGCTTGTTGCGCAGGAAGAAGTCGAAGACGTGCTCGCCCAGCACCTCGGCGACGAGCTCGGAGCGTTCCATCACGTCGATCGCCTCGGCGAGGTTCTGCGGCAGCGGCTCGTAGCCCATGGCGCGCCGCTCGGCCGCCGAGAGCGACCAGACGTCGTCCTCGGCGCCCGGGGGCAGCTCGTAGCCCTCCTCGATGCCCTTCAGCCCGGCGCCGAGCAGCACCGCGAAGGCCAGGTACGGGTTGCAGGCGGAGTCGAGCGAGCGCACCTCGACGCGGGCGGAGTTGGGCTTGCCGTAGGCGGGCACCCGCACGAGCGCCGACCGGTTGAGGTGCCCCCAGCACACGTACGCCGGTGCCTCGGTGATGCGGTCGGGCAGCGCCTGCGGGAAGAGCCGCTTGTAGGAGTTGACCCACTGGTTGGTGACCGCTGCGTACTCCCGGGCGTGGACGAGCAGCCCGGCGATGAACGACTTGGCCACTTTGGACAGCTTCATGGGGTCGCTCGCGTCGTGGAACGCGTTGCGCTCACCCTCGAACAGCGACAGATGCGTATGCATGCCGCTGCCGGGCTGGTCGGTGAACGGCTTGGGCATGAACGTGGCGACCACGCCGTGGGACAGCGCCACCTCCTTGACCACGTGCCGGAAGGTCATGATGTTGTCGGCCGTGGTGAGCGCGTCGGCGTACCGCAGGTCGATCTCCTGCTGGCCGGGCGCGTTCTCGTGGTGGCTGAACTCGACCGAGATGCCGATGCGCTCCAGCGCCAGGATCGCCTGCCGCCGGAAGTCGCGGGCGGCCGCGTGGGTGGTGTGGTCGAAGTAGCCTCCCGAGTCCACCGGAGTGGGCACGCCGCCGTCCGGCGGCACGTGCTGCAGCAGGTAGAACTCGATCTCCGGGTGCGTGTAGAAGGTGAAGCCCTTCTCGGCCGCCTTGGACAACGCGCGACGCAGCACGTGCCGAGGGTCGGCCCACGACGGCGAGCCGTCGGGCAGCAGGATGTCGCAGAAGATCCGGGCCGACTCGCCGCCGGACCCACCCTCGAACGGGAAGACCTGGAACGTCGTCGGGTCGGGCATCGCGATCATGTCGGCCTCGTAGACCCGGGCAAAACCCTCGATTGCGGAACCGTCGAACCCGACGCCCTCCTCGAACGCCGCCTCCAGCTCGGCGGGCGCGACCGAGACGCTCTTGAGCGTGCCGAGCACGTCGGTGAACCACAGCCGGACAAAGCGGATATCCCGCTCCTCCAACGTCCGGAGCACGAACTCCTGCTGACGGTCCATGGTGTCTCCCGCGCCGCTGACGCCCGGCCCCGTGTGGACCGGCCCATTCGCCGAACTCGCCCCATCCGGACGACTCGACGCGCTCCATCGTGGCACATCATCCCAGCCGCCACGATGGCGTACCCGGCGTACGCCGGACCGGTGAACCCGGGCGGGCCCTCGGCCGGGGGGCCGATGGTGACGGGCCGTGGTGATCGGTAGCGTGCGGGCTGTGTACGGATTGTGGCGCCGGGCGACCTCCGCGGCGCCGTCGCGCGCGGACAGCGCCGCGCTCGGCCCGGTCCGGCCGTCAAGCCTGGAGGAGCGATGACCGACCCCGCCTGGCCACCGCCGCACCAGCCACCGCCGCAGCAGCCACCGCACCAGCCACCGCCGCAGCCGCCGGGGATCCAGCCTCAGTACGCCACGCCCGCGCCCCCGGTCGACCGCTGGCAGGGCCCGCAAGCGATCCTCTACGGCCTGGGCGCCGGCATGGCCATCTACCTTCTTGCTTATATAGCTACTGTCGCATTTACGTTTGCTGAGCCGAGCCGGGGCGAGCGCGGCGTCGCCGCCTTGGCGGCGTCGTTCGTCAGCGGCGGTATCGCCACCGGCGTCGTCCTCGTCGCCAGCATCGTGCTGATGGCGATCCGGCGGACCCGGATCTTCGGCGCCGGAATGGTCATCTCCATCGCGCTCGGCGTCCTCTGCGGTGGTGGGGTCTGCACCGCGCTGGTGGTCGGGACGGCGGGGTAGGCCTTGGTCCCGACGCTCGGTCACCTCGGACCGGTCCCGATCGGCACCCACGACGTGTTCGTCGGGCTCGGCGTGCTGGCCGCGCTGGCCGTCTTCACCATCGAGCTCCGTCGGCGCCGGATCCGGGACGAGCGGCTCTGGGTCATCGTGGCCGGGGGGTTGGCCGGTGGCGCCATCGTCGCGCGGCTCGGCACCTGGTGGCAGCACCTGGACCTGCGGCAGAACGCGACACTCGTGGAGCAGTGGCTCTACGGCAACCGAAGCATCCTGTCCGGGCTGGTCGGCGCCTACGTCGGCGTCCTGCTGGCCAAACGCCTCACGGGCTACCGCGACCGGACCGGCGACCTGTTCGCTCCCGCGGTGGCGATCGGCATGGCGATCGGTCGGGTGGGCTGCCTGCTCACCGAACTGCCGGGCACGCCCACGAGCCTTCCGTGGGGCATCACGCTCAGCCCGGACCAGGCCGCCCGGCTCCCCGGCGCCGTGCCCGGCGTCGCGCTGCACCCCTCGTTCGCGTATGAGATCGCCTTCCACGCCCTGGCCTTCACCGCGATCCTGTGGGCGCGCGGCCGGCTCTCCGAACCCGGCGAGCTGTTCACCGGCTACGTCATCGGGTACGCAGCCTTCCGGTTCGTCGTCGAGTTCGTCCGAGGCAACGAGGTGGTCTTCGCCGGGCTCACCCGCCCGCAGCTCTTCCTGGCCGCCGTCCTGCCGCTGGGCGCCTGGCACATCGTGCGAGCCGCCCGACGAGGCGTCTACGCGGGTCTGTGGCGGCGACAGACGCCGCCCGCCGGGCGGTCCATCACGCCGCCAAGGACAGTCCATTAAGGAGAGAACATGGTCGGCTCGGGTATGCCCCTGCGGGGTGACCGCATCCACCGCTACGTCAACGCCTTCTGTCCGCACTGCCACCGCGAGCAGCCGGACCGGCCGTTGCGGGACGTCGCCCGGCTGGCCGGCTGGCTGGTCGAGCGGGACGGCCGGATCTGGCTGGAGCGGGGCTGTCCCGAGCACGGGCTGGTGACCACGCTCTACGACGAGTCGCCGGAGATCCTGCGCTACCTCGAGCAGTGGACGGCGCCGACGAAGCAACATGTCCCCGACGCGCGGGGCAACTTCGACCCGATCCCCTCGGCCTACCTTCGCGGGTTGCCCGAGATGCAGACACAACACACCTGCATCCTGCTCGCCGATGTCACGGCCGAGTGCAACCTGCGCTGCCCCACCTGCTTCACCGACTCCTCGCCCGAGCTGACCGGGGTGGCCCCGCTACCCGAGGTGCTGGCCAGCATCGACACCCGGCTGAGCCGCGAGAACGACCGTATCGACGTCCTGATGCTCTCCGGCGGCGAACCGACCCTGTATCCGCACCTGGCCGAGCTGCTCGCCGAGGTCGCCCGGCGCAACGTCGTGCGGGTCCTGGTCAACACCAACGGGTTGACCATCGCCCGGGATGACGCGCTGCTCGACCTGCTCACCCGGCACCGGGAGCGGGTCGAGGTCTACCTGCAGTACGACGGTGACTCCGAGCAGGCGAGCCGGCACCACCGCGGTGGGGATCTGCGCCGGCAGAAGGACCTGGCCATCGAGCGGCTCTCGGCCCGCGGCATCTTCACCACGCTCACCATGACCGCCGCGTTGGGCGTCAACGACGACCAGATCGGTGCGGTGGTCATTCGTGCGCTGAACACGCCGTACGTGGGCGGGGTGAGCATCCAGCCCCAGTTCGGCTCGGGCCGATCAGGAGTCATCGATCCGCACGACCGGCTCACCCACACCGGGGTGCTGGCCCGGCTCGGTCCCCAGACCAACGGCCTGGTCACCTGGCGGGACCTGACCGCCCTGCCCTGCTCGCATCCGCACTGCTGCTCGGTCGGGTACCTCCTGCGCGACGACTCCGGAGTGTGGCGATCGCTCACCGCCCTCATCGGCCACGACAAGCTGCGTGAGTTTCTGGACCTGAACCCCGACCTGGTCGCCAACCGGATCGCCGACTCCGACCTACCCGCCTCCATCAAACGCGTGGTCAAGGACTCGCTGCTGGACCTGCTCTCCGAACAGTCCACGCTCTCCCACCCCCGGATCGGCCAGCTGTGGCGCGACCTGTCGGCCAACTGCGACCTCGGCATCTCCACGCTGGTCACCCTGGCCTCGTCCGCGCTGCCCGGCGGGCAGGCTCGGCTACGCAAGCTGCTCGCGGAACGGGTCAAGCGGATCACCGTCAAGCCTTTCATGGACATAAATACCATGATCGAGGAACGACTGATCCAGTGCTGCGTCCATGTGGCGACCCGGGGTACCGACGACGCGCATCAATGCGCTCCCTTCTGCGCGGTCCAGGCCTGGCCCGCCCTGGCCACCCAGCGGCTGGCCTGGTCCACCCGCCCGATGCTGCCGATCGCCCCCGTCTCCTGATCCCGTCCGGGCGCCGCTCACCGCGGTCGCCTGATCCCGTCCGGGGCCCGCTCGCCGAGCGGGGAGAATGGGACCATGCCGACGGTTCGCATCGCGCTGGCCCAGGTCGACCCGACGGTCGGGGACCTCGCCGGTAACGCTGCCCTGGTCCGGGAGCACACCCGCAAGGCCGCGGAGTCGGGGGCCCATCTCGTGGTCTTCCCCGAGATGATGGTCACCGGGTACCCGGTCGAGGACCTCGTGTTCCGGGAGAGCTTCGTCAACGCCTCCCGGGCGGCGGTCGACGCGCTGGCCCGTGACCTGGCCGCCGATGGGCTCGGTCACGTGGTGGTGGTCGTCGGCTACCTCGACGCGGACGGGCCACCCCGGCTCGGCGCCGACGCGACCCCGGGCCGCGGGGCGCGCAACGCCGCCGCGGTGATCACGGACGGTCGGGTGCACGCCCGGTACTTCAAGCACCACCTGCCCAACTACGGGGTGTTCGACGAGGACCGGTACTTCGTGCCCGGCGACATGCTCACCGTCGTGCGCCTCGACAACGTCGACGTGGCCGTGACGATCTGTGAGGACCTCTGGCAGGCCGGTGGGCCCTTCACCGCCGCGGGTGAGGCCGGCGTGGGGCTTGTGGTGAACATCAATGGGTCGCCGTACGAGCGCAACAAGGACGACGTACGCCTGCCGCTCGTGGCGCGCCGCGCGGCCGAGGCCCGGGCCACGGTCGCGTACGTGAACATGGTCGGCGGCCAGGACGAGCTGGTCTTCGACGGCGACTCGATGGTCGTGGCTCCCGACGGAACGGTGCTCGCCCGGGCACCCCAGTTCAGCGAAGAACTCGTGATCGTCGACCTCGACCTGCCGGCGGCCGGCGGGGTGCCGATCCCCGAGATCACGGCCGGGCTGCGCATCGAGCACACCATCCTGCCGGGAAAGCTCACCGTTCCCGACACGCGCATCACGGGCACCATCGCAGAGCGGCTGGCCGACGAGGCGGAGGTGTGGCAGGCCCTCGTCACCGGTTTGCGCGACTACGTCCGCAAGAACCGGTTCCGCTCGGTGATCATCGCCCTCTCGGGGGGCATCGACTCCGCCGTGGTGGCGACGATCGCGGTCGACGCCCTCGGGCCGGACAACGTCTACGGCGTGTCGCTGCCGTCGGCGCACTCGTCCCAGCACTCCCGCGACGACGCGGCCGACCTCGCCCGCCGGACCGGCCTGCACTTTGCGACCGTGCCGATCCAGCCCATGGTCGACGCGTTCCACGCCCACCTGACGCTGGACGGCGTCGCCGCCGAGAACCTGCAGGCCCGGGTGCGCGGGGTCATCCTCATGGCACTGTCCAACCAGGACAACCACCTCGTGCTCACCACGGGCAACAAGAGCGAGCTGTCGGTCGGTTACTCGACGCTCTACGGCGACTCGGTCGGCGGCTTCAACCCCATCAAGGACGTGCCGAAGACGATGGTCTGGCGGCTGGCCCGGTGGCGCAACGACGAGGCGGTCCGCCGGGGCCAGACCCCACCGATTCCGGAGAACTCGATCACCAAGCCACCCAGCGCCGAGCTGCGCCCCGGTCAGCTCGACACCGACTCACTGCCCCCGTACGAGCAGCTCGATGCACTGCTCGCCGACTATATTGATCGAGATCTGGGCCGAGAGGCGCTGCTCGCGGCCGGGCACGATCCGGAGCTGGTCGCCCGGGTCGCCCGGATGGTGGACCTCGCCGAGTACAAGCGTCGGCAGTCCGCTCCCGGCCCGAAGATCTCCATCAAGGCGTTCGGTCGTGATCGACGGCTGCCGATCACGAACCGCTTCCAGGGGTGACTGTTGGCGACTCGGCCATCACGTGTGACTTCTCCCACGAGCCTCCTGCGCAACACGGGCGACGGTGCGACGATGCTCGCAAAGAGCCCGGGGACCGCCGATGCGGCCTCGAGGAAGTGAAGGAGCCCGTTATGACCTCCGGTTCCCCAACCCCCGGTCCGTCGACGTCGCTCTACGGGGGTCCGGCCAGCCGACGTGTCCGCACCCGCGACCTGCTCGCCGCCAAGAAGCGAGGCGAGCGGTGGGCGATGCTCACCAGCTACGACCAGTACACGGCGAGAATCTTCGATGAGGCGGGCGTCGCCGCGCTGCTCGTCGGTGACTCGGCCGCCAACAACGTCTTCGGCCACGAGACCACCCTGCCGGTCACCGTGGACGAACTGCTCCCCCTCGTGCGGGCGGTGGTGCGCTCCACCTCGCACTGTCTGGTCGTGGGCGACCTGCCGTTCGGCTCCTACGAGGAGGGGCCGGCCCAGGCCCTGCGGACGGCGGTCCGGTTCATGAAGGAGGGCGGCTGCCACGCGGTGAAGCTCGAGGGCGGGCGCGCCTGTGCCCCGCAGATCGCGGCGCTGACGGCCGCCGGCATCCCGGTGATGGGGCACGTCGGCTTCACGCCGCAGCGCGAGCACACGCTGGGTGGCTACCGCGTGCAGGGCCGCGGTGACGCCGCCGCCGAGGTGCTCGCCGACGCCAAGG